>JARGFH010000008.1:4842-97326 GCA_029210695.1 Acidimicrobiia bacterium | reverse complement strand
CAACTAGCATCCAAACCCAACCCAAGGTGAGGAATTTCGATGAGCAACCCTGGGGAATTTCAGCGAGCGGCGTCAACGTGATCCCCAACGCCTCCACCAGCCCTTCGACCCTGCGAGTGGAAACGCCCCGAACGTAGGCTTCCGAGACGACTTGGATGAACGCCCGCTCCGAACGGGTCCTCGCATCCAGGAGCCAGTCCGGGAAATACGAACCAGTCCGCAGCTATTGACCCGGTCCACCGAGACCTCCCCGTAGCCGGCACCGCACACCACATCCGCTTCGGTTCCCATCAACTCCTCGGCGAAGCTGCGCACCATCTCACGCAGCAAGTCGTTGTCGCCGGTCTCGAGCTGCTTGCGCAGCCACACCAACGCGTCCATGCTTTTATTGATCACCGCGTTACTCCTCACGCTCGCTTGCACGTGTTCGTGAGGCTGACGCGGTGAACACCGATAAGGAAGGACCCTCAGACCCTCCCGTACACCACGTCAATGGACGTAACTTCACGTTCTCCCACCGTCAACACATCAGCCCGCGGTTTATGACCTTCCAAATGCAACATGCGGCCATGCTCGCTGACCAGCTGATCAACCGCCCGCGGTGACACACCAGCCACCACAGCAGCCTGATCAATCGTTGCACCCCTGCCTATCGCCAACAACGCCTCACGCGCCACCAACCACGGAATCTTGGGACGGCCCACAACCCACCTCCAAAGCCACCCCGTCGCCCACACCACCTGAAGCCACGGGCGCTATACGCCCAGAAGTGACGCAAGAAGGGGTTTGGGGTGGGACAGAGAAGTGGGGAGCCTTTCGGCTCCCCACTTCGGGTAGTCGGTAAGTTACAGGTCGTCTACGGCAGGCTTCCCCTCGTGTGGCAGCTGATGCAGAGTGCGTCAGGCAACGCCCGCAGGAAGGCCGCATTTGGCGACGTATGCGGGAAGTCGAAGGCCGTCGCAACAGTGAATCGACCTCGCGAGTCGACATCCGAAGGGTTGCCGTGGCAAGCCAGGCAGCCCGTCGGGTGATTGTGAATGCCCGCAGTATCGATCGACTTCGAATCATGGCACTTTGAGCACCACACCGATACATCATGCGCGTGGTTGTCGAACTTGAAGCTCGACTTGCTCCCCCATGTGTGATTCGGATATGACGACAGCAGCTTGTAGCCGAACAGCGAAGAGGGCTTGCCCTCTTCATCGTTGATCGTCAGCGCGTCGAATCGCTTCGCACAGGCGGTGCCGACGCCGGTGCCAATCATTACATCGGCCGCGGCTTCACATGCGAACCAGTCGGCATTCGGGTTTGTCGCGTCGCCGGAGTAGTCCAACCAGAGTTGCGTATTCCCCTGATAGAAGTGCACACCCTCGTCGCCAGGACTGGTTGCCGTCGGTTCGACCGGATCATTCACAACCTGGCCGTACTCGCCGTGTGCCGTGTGGCAACTGGCGCAGTAAAGACCGCCGGCGTACTCACCTGCAGTGCCCGCACCCGCCGCAACGGCAGAATCGGTTCCGAGGAACCGTCCACGGTATTGGTAGGCAGACTGCGTCATCGGGTTGCCGTCAATGTCTGTAGCACCGATCGTGTGCTCTTCGCCCACCCCACCCGTTAGGTCGTAGGCACTGAACGACGACGTCGTACCGAGTGTCTTGACCGACCCGTCGGGGTTGAGATTTGGCGTTGGATTGTGGCTCGGAACCGTTACTCCGCCTCCACCCAACCTCGGCAACGCATGGCAAGTCTGACAGACGGCTGTCACACTGACTGCCCCCATGAGACCGTACGATCCGTTTGCATTATGGACGTCATGACATTGCAGACAGAACTGCGTAGTCGACGAGTACCCACCATGCGGATCAACTGCCCCGGCAGCTGGATCACCAACATTGCTCGCATCCTGCGCCATCGCCCCCGTTACCGGGACCAACATCGCAGCCATTACACACACAACGAGTCCGACGGTTCTGAATCGCCGTCTCATTCGCCCTCCTCCCTGTCGGGTTCGGAACCCGACTCATGGGAGCTGCATGCTCCCCTTCTGTTTCTCGCAACCCGCATCGCGATGCCGCCAAGAAGCCTGGCGATGCGTAATCCCTAACCTCGACGTAATCAGACCTTTTAGGTCAAATATGCCGATAGCACTTGGCTCATTCATCACTCTATGTGTTTCCCGACACAGCGTCAAGTTGAGGAATGGCCCTATCGCGACAGGGCCATTCGGCCCCATCAACGGGGCGCATCGCACTACCGAAATCGCCCGAAATAGGTATGATTTACTCTTAGGGTGGCGGAGGATATTTGACCAAACTCGTCAGGTTTCGAGTACCGGGCGCACAATGGCGGCGGATCGCTCTTGCGACCACGCTGAGCGTTGTGTTCGGTGCCCTTACATTCTTGCCGGCTGCGGCCGGACCGGACCAACGCGCGGACACGGCAGCAACTTCAATGCCCTTTGCGATCCTCGCGGTGGCTCAGGCAGTTGAGTTCCCGGACCCTCACGGTCTCCTCAGCGCCGCCACGAACGGGTGTCTCTCCTGCCACGACGTCCACAATGCCGCCGGAACCACATTGCTGGCAACCGCCACCGAAAAGGAAGCCTGCTACCGATGCCACGACGGGAGTGGATCGACGTCCGACATCCGCGCAGAGTTCGGCGAGTCGAATCTGGGGGAGAGCACCCAACCTTCGTATCATCCCCTCCCCCACGCGCTCGACGGATACTCGGTCACGTGTGGCGACTGCCACACGCCACATCAGGCTCGATCCGAGTTCACGAAACTCCTGCGCATCAACGATGGTTCCGGTGGCTGGGTCTACTCGCCGGTCGGCACTCCGATTGGCAACACCTACTGCTACCGGTGCCACGGTGCCGCCTCTCCATTCCCCGCTCCGTTTGGCGATCAGACTGCGTTTGACGGAGGCGTTCACCAAATGCTCGGGGGCGATCCTCCCTCGGGATCGGGCATCCAGTGCGTGAACTGCCACAACGGCCATGGCTCGGCCTACCCGGGCCTCTCCCAACAAGAGGCCACCTGCTTCACCTGCCACAACACGGCAACGCCCAACACCAACCCCGATCTTCCCTTCGACACCACCGACCTCGAGTACGCCTTCACGGCGGCAGCCAACGACTACGACCCCACCGACGCCGACGGCTTGATTCGCATCTACCACCACCCCATCGGCGACCATGAACAAGACGTTGGTAGCCGTGAGGTCGAGTGCGCGTCATGTCACAACGCTCATCGGGTTGACCGTGAGTACTCAGCAACTGGGAGCAAGATCTCGAATCCGGGAGACACCCGAGGCGACGTCGCCATCACCTGGACGGACGGCACGTTCACCCGGGGCACCATATCGCAGTTTTGCGTTGCGTGTCACCAGGACCCGACCACGACCGCTCCAATCAACGCCGGCACCTGGGTCCCCTACGACGTGCGGCTCACCAACGACTCAGCCGTGCTGAACGGGAGCGGCGGACCCCACGACACGTTCGACGCCACGTACTATTTCACCAACGAACGGTCGGACCACGGTGCGGGCGCCCAACTCGCCTGCACCGCCTGCCACGACCCGCATGGCTCCTCGAACTCATACCTGTTGCGCGAGTATGTGATCAGCCCCGGACAGGCAGGTGTGCCCGCCGGCACCGTCGGCCCACGGGTTACCGGATTCATCGATGAGGACACCCCAGAACAGCAGGCAATCCTCTCTGACTTCTGTGGCAGCTGCCACGGCGACCACCACACACCCAACAGGCTCTGCACACAGTGCCACAATCACGGATCGACGCGGTTCTGATGACAGACCCGACCTCCATCCCCCCGCGAATGCCATTGGGCCCTACAGGACGCCAGTTGACTGCGAGTACCGTCGCGGTTGGACCCGGGATGGCTGTCAGGAGCCGCGGGTTGGGCCACATGGGAGAGAGGCGAGGGTCCGCAATGGTTTGTGAATGCCGTGAGTGGTCGAGAGGGGGCCCACGGTGTTGATCACCCGCGAGGTCGACTATGCCGTGCGCTGTGTTCTCGACGTAGCCCGCACCGGGCACACCTCCACCGGAGCAGTCGCGGAACGGGCCGGGATACCCCCATCGATCCTCGGGCGCATCGTGGCGGCCGTGTCGAAAGCGGGCATACTCACCACCAGACGAGGAGTCAACGGCGGGATCGATCTTGCGCGCGATCCAAGCGAGATCAGCCTGCTCAACGTCATAGAGGCCGTGCAAGGCCCACTCTTCGTCAACATCTGCTGCGAGCATCCCGAAACCTGTGACACCGCAGCCGACTGTCCGATCCGACCCGTCTGCGAGGACGCCTTCGACGAGCTGAGGCGGGTCTTCTCGGTGACCTACGACACATTACTAAACGGCGGCCACATCCCTCTCCGCCCGTTCGTCCAAGAGGAGTAGGCGTGGATTACTTGGGGACCATCGCAGCCTGCAGCGCACCCCATCTCGCCGGGTGGTCGCGATGAGACGACGACCACGGCCCTTTGCGCTCGGCGGACTCCTCACCGTTGTTGCGTTGGTCGCCTGGCAGTTGACGGACGATCCGGCAAACGACCCACCGCTGATCCCGATTGCAGCCGCCGCCGTGGCGGCGGATTCCGACTTCGACGCGTGCCTCGAATGCCACGATGACATCGAGCACTCCCTGCAAGCCGGACTGGTGCAACTCATCGGATTTCGACACGAAGAGCACTTCTCGACTTCTGGTGACGTCGGTTGCGGCAATTGCCATGGTCTCGATACGCACGATCGCACTCCCCCGCTGACACCGAACATGGAGGATTGCTTTTCGTGCCACCTAGACGCCGGGCCGGCTCTCGAGCTGCCGTGCCTCCGGTGCCACGACAATGCCACTGTGCCTCCGCCCCAGAGCCACTTCACTGCAGAGTGGCGGGACGTTCACGGCTCTGGCGCCCTGATCAGCCAGTCGCTGTGCGAGACTTGCCACTCGCGACAAGATTTCTGTACGGCGTGCCATGGTGTCGACATACCGCACGACGACGGATGGGCGGGATATCCGCATGCGCGGGCTACGTTCGACTCGAGCATCGAATCGTGTATGAGCTGTCACGAGCGCGGACCAGATCTGACCACTCGTGATGAGTGCGACGCCTGCCACCACCCGCAGAACCCCGACGTTCCGGTCTGGAGAGAGGCTCATCCTGAGGTTGTGCGAACCGACGGTGGTGCCGGCTGTTTCGAGTGCCACGATCCCAACACCTGCGTTTCTTGCCACACACGGGGTGTAGAGGATTACTCAGCCGACCTTCGACGCCTCGCGCCACCAGCCGAAACCACAGGCGAGGCAGATTCGACCCTCGATGGCGACACCTCTGGGAACGAAGAACCAGGGGAGCGACCATGACCTTCGAGCCGCCCGGCGAGGGGCCTCCGGAGGCATTCCGCGGCAACGGTGTCGAACCGCCACCGCCGTCGCAGAGCGATCCATCGCCTCCAGACCCTCCCGAGCCACCGGATGGAAACAGCCAGACTCCGCCGTCGACCGACTTTCCCGATCGAAGGAAGCTACCGCGCGAGCTCGAGGGAGCATCCGACGGACCGCGCAGATGGCTTCTCTGGGTGCTTGGAGTGGCAGCTCTATTCGCGCTTGCGATCGGCTTCACAACCACCTATCCAGGTTCCTCACGGGCGTTCTGTGGTTCGTGCCACACTGCCGAGTCGGCCGCAACGAGTCATGGCCAATCCATTCATGCTGATGTCGCCTGCCTCGCATGTCACGGTACGACCCACGGTCTCCTCGGCGGCCTGGTCTACGTACCGACTCTGATCAGGGAAGCCGCCCAGCAAGTCACTCGGCTACCCACCGCACAGGGGGTTCTCGCCCCGGGGGCATGCAGTGAGTGTCACATCGAGATAGCGGCGAGTTCTGAACTGGTGGCCGCCGGGCATCCGGGACCAGATGCTGCCTGCGACGCTTGCCACGGCCAGGTCGCTCATCCGGGTACGACCGCAGCCGTTTCCCGTCCAGGGGATCCGCATCCAGCCGACTACTCGTTCACCCACGGCCGCGACGCCGTCGCCGAACCGACCGCGTGTGTCGATTGCCACGCCTCAGACTTCTGCTCGGCGTGTCACGTCGGAGCGACCTATCCGCACCCGGGAGACTGGACCACGATGCACGGGCCGGAGAGCATCGGAGATCGCGGCGCCAGCTGTACGTCGTGTCATGCGCCCTCCTTCTGCGCAGGCTGCCACGGGACCGAAATACCGCATCCGGAAAACTGGGTTGGGCTGCACTTCCGGTCGGTGGAAACGCCTCAAGCGTCGGCTTGCGCCACGTGCCATTCCATCCGCGACTGCAGTGTCTGCCATGTCAAACACTCGGTGCACACCGAGCAACGGCTCTACGACTGGGACATAGTGCCGTGAACAGATTCACCCTGATCGTCGCGTCTGTCATCAGCCTCTTCATTATCGAAGGTGCAATTGTCGGAGCGGTGCTCGTCTCACCCGATGCGAGGGACGGCCTTGGACGATTTGCTGAAGACGTGGTCGTGCTGTGGGCAGGCAGCGACGAACGGCCCGGCCTCCTCTCGCGGTTCGTCGATGAAGCGGACCAGTCCATCGATCGCTGGGTTCTGCCAGTCTGGCAACAGCCGACAGCAGAAGCCGCGGTGCCATCGGAGTTCTCTGAGTGCGCCGACTGCCACGAGAACTACTGGACGAACGTTCGGTCCAGCGATTTGTACTTCAACCATCCCACCCATGCGGAAGCCGGTCTCACTTGCGAAGCCTGTCACACAGATCTGACACACCCGAACCCGCTGGCACCCCCAGAGCGAGTGTGCGCCGAATGCCATACACAAGTTGCGTCGGAGAGCCAGTGCCAGTACTGCCATGTGCCCGGGTCATTGCCCCACTACTACGACTTCGCCATACCTCGTGGTGGCTACGTCGACTGCGGCACCTGTCACCTTCCCGATTCGTTCCATCCCGGGCAGGATCACAGCCTCATTTTACCGGGGTCGTTTGACGGGACCGATCGCGACTCCTGCACCGCTTGCCATAGCGCCTCAACCTGCGCGAACTGTCATGACATCAACCACCCGGACGGCTGGAACGCAACCCACGGCGCCGATGTAGATGAAGGAGGTGCCAACAACTGTGGCACCTGCCACACAGCGACCTATTGCTCGGACGCTTGTCACGCCGGAGTTCGACCCCGCTCACGACCACTACCCATCGGAGGTACATCAGGATGAAGCTGCGCCGCAACACCGGGAGTGCTCTTTTCCTCGCGGTCTTGGCTATCACTGCCCCGGCATGTGAATCGTCTGAACCCGCCGGGCCGATCATCGCCACAGTGGATGGCCGTCCTGTCTACGAATCGGTGGCGGATTCTCGCATTGCAGGCATCGCGCAATTACACGGGGGCGATATCGAGGTAGCGCTTGGCGAGGATTGGCGGGTCGTTGTGCTTCGGACGCTCACCGACGACATCATCGTAGAGATTGAAGCCGAAGAGCGAGGCGTAGCCGTCTCCGATGGCGATGTTGACCAAGCACTAGACGATCTACGCGCTGCCATCGGCGGCGGCGACGAGTGGGAAGCCTGGCTGGCTCAAAACGGAATCGACGAGCAGGAGGCACGCCGCCGTTTGTACCTCCAGGAGTCCTCGTCACGGGTGTACCGGGCGATCACTGAAGGCATCGAGGCAACCGAGGAAAATGCCGAGGCCTACTACAACGCGAACCCCGACCAGTTCAAAGACTCTGGTGGCACGCTCCCCTTCATCGAGGTGAGGAACTCCTTGATGGATGAACTAACTGGAGACATGCAAGAAGCCGCATTCGTAGACTGGCTGGAAACCCGACGGGACGAAGTCGAAGTAGAGGTATTGGCAGATGACTGGAAGTAAGAGAGCGCAGCCGATCCCGACTGGTCTTCTGACCATCGTGGTTGTCCTGATGATCGTCGTGACCGGTCTGGGAGGCGCGATCGTCTTTCTACAGCTCCGCCCCGATCCCGTACCGGAGACGATGACCGCCCTCGAGATTACATCCTGGCGCGACACCGTTGATAAAAACCCTGGTGCCGCCTGGGCTCTCGCCGGCCTCGGAAATGCACTGCTCCGAAACGGCGAAGCCGAAGAAGCTCGGCAAACACTCGAGCGCGCACTGGAAATCGACCCCAACCAGTGGTCGGCACTACTGGACCTCGCTGTCATGGTGAGGAGGGAAGATCAAAACAGGGCAACCGAGATGCTCACCCGGTCGGCCGAATACGCTCCGCGAGAAAACAAGGCGCTGCCGTTCATCGCTCTCGGCGACCTGCTGCTCGAGATGGATCGGCCCACGGAAGCCCAGGAGGCTTTCCAAGAGGCCATCGCGGACAATCGTTTCGTCTCAGACGCGCACTTCGGGCTCGGTAGAGCGCTGGAGGCGCAGGGCGAGATCGATAGTGCAATCGCCGCATACGAACAAGCGTCAGCCTTCAACCCCACAAACACCGACATCCGCGATGCGCTCGCCAGGCTCGGTGCCGCTGCCACGACACCATAGGAGCAACCATGGAAGCAAACCCACCTCAAGGCCCAGGCACAACCCCCGGCCCACCACCCCCAACCTCAACGGGAGGAACCGAGCCTGTTGAAGCCGATCGCCGCGGAAGAAGGATGCTGCTGGGCCTCATCGTATTGCTCGTAATCGCGGCGGGTATCCTGGCAATAACGCTGATCTGGATATTGCGTCCGGATTCCGATGCAGGAAACCTGGCGCTCCCAGCCGACTGTCCAATGGTATTCGAGAAAACCATCATCGGATTCGGGTCGGGTGCCGACGAGTTACTGCTCCAACCCCTAGCGACACAGTTCGATGTGAACGGGAATGTGCTCGTGGCCGACACCGGTAACGGCAGAATTCTCGTATTCGGACCCGAGAAGGAGCTCATCAACGTCATCGGAGCGGACGAAGGCCCCGGCAAACTATGGGGACCCTACAGCATGGCGTTTTCCGCGGATCAGCAGAGGTTGTACGTCGCCGATTGGGCGCTTCGAGCGATCTTGATCTATTCAGCTGACGGCAGATACATCGAGACCTTCCCGGCAGTAGACCAGGATTTCGACGTCTTTGGACCGGACGGGTTCTCCCCCTACGAGGTACGCGTGTGGAAAGACCAGATCGTGGCCGCCAGCAACGACGGGCTCTACTTCTTCGATCGATCGGGCCACGTTGTCGACCGCTGGGGAGGCGACGCCAGGGGGTCCGGGGCCGGGGAATTCGCTTTCCCCGACGCATTCACAATTGATGAGGAGACCGGCACGTTCTACGTTGCCGACACGCTCAACCGCCGCATAGTCGCCCTCGACGAGACGGGCGAAGTCCTGTGGATCTCCGGTGAGCGTGACGTCGATGGAGAAATCGTCAGCTTCTGGCAACTTCCGCGAGGAATCGCCATCGGATCCGACGGAAATCTCTACGTGGTGGACACCTTCAGAGCACAAGACAAGTGCTCCGGCGCCGGACACATCGTTGTTCTCAACCCAGATGGGGAGCTGATTTCGGAGTTCGGTGCGGCCGGCATCGCGGAGACATCTCTCAACTTCCCCGAGAAGCTCGCCGTGGCCCCGGATGGGTCGTTCGCGCTGGCCGACCGCGAGAACAACCGTGTCGTGCTCTTCACCGTTGCGACGCCACTGCCGTCTGCCAACGACCTGGAGCAGGCGGCCTACGCGAGGACTTACCAACCACCCGAGGGCTGACCCCGCTCGACACCCGGGCCAAAGGGGGGCTTCGCGTTTGAGTGGGGTGTGATCGGTGGGGATCCTCGACGAGTAACAGGGACTCGACGAATCTGGAGGTGTTTTAGGCCTTCGAGATTCGGGAGTCCCTGTGTCGTGTGATGCTATTGCCATGTGCGAGCTGCTGGTGGGGTTGCCCGCCGTCAACGTGTTGGAGGTGACCGATGCCGACACCCATCTTCGAGTGATGGTCGAGACCAGAGGAGAACGTCCGTCGTGTCCCGCCTGTGGGTCGGCGGTGACGGTGAACGATCGGAACATGGTCGAGTTGACGGATCTGCCCTGTTTCGGACGGCCGACGGTGTTGGCGTGGCGCAAGATCCGCTGGGCATGCCCGTTGAGGTGCGGGTCGTTCACCGAGCAGGCACCGGCAATCGCCGCATCCCGGTTGAAGTTGACGGATCGGGCGGGCCGGTGGGCGACGGTGCAGGTGGGTCGTCATGGCCGATCAGTCACGGAGGTGGCCAAGGATCTGGGCTGCGGCTGGCATCCGGTGATGGACGCCGTCGCTGCCTACGGTCAAGCCCTGGTCGACGACCCGGCACGGTTCGGAGACGTGTCGGCCCTGGGGTTGGATGAGACGTTGCGGTGCCGTGTCGGGGAATGGCGCCGCCAGGAGTGGACCACTCAGATCGTCGACGTGGAAGCCGGCCAGTTGCTCGATGTGGTGGCCGGCCGCGCCGCTTCGGGTCCGATCGAATGGCTCGAGAAGCAGACAGGCGAGTGGCGGGGCCGGATCCGGTGGGCGACGTTGGACTTGTCGGGACCGTACCGGAAAGTGTTCGATGTGATGCTTCCCGACGCTGTCCAGGTGGCCGACCCGTTCCACCTTGTACGCCTCGCCAACTCGAAGCTGGACGAGTGCCGCCGCCGAGTCCAGAACGAGACCGTCGGGCATCGAGGCAGAAAAGACGACCCGTTGTATCGGGCACGGCGGTTGTTGACCAAAGCCCATGAGCGGCTCGACCAAGCCGGCGAGCTGAAACTGACCGGTCTGCTCAAGGCGGGCGACCCTCGGGGTGAGGTGCAGATGACCTGGCATGCCAAAGAGACCATCCGGTCCATCTACCACTTCGACGATCACGACCTCGCCTGTGAGCTCGTCGACCAGCTCATCGACGACCTCGGAGACCGGACGATGCCCCTCGAGGTGCGTTCCCTCGGCCGCACCATCGCCCGGTGGAAGGATCAGATCGTGGCTTGGCACCGGGCTCGGGTGTCGAACGGACCAACCGAAGCGGTCAACAACCTCCTCAAGCGCGTCAAGCGGATGGCGTTCAGGATCACCAACTTCCGCAACTACCGGATCCGAACCCTCCTCTACGCCGGAAAACCCAACTGGGACCTACTCGCAACCAGCACACCCCACTGAATCGCGGAGTGCCGCCAAAGGCCCAATCAACAAAGGTGTTCCCGACCCTTTAGTAAGTGACTCAGGCCCCTGGAGTGGCCGGCGGGTCATGCGGTAGCTTGACCAAGAGAGATCGGACCAACAACCGATTCCGGAGAGATCGATGCGCACCAAGCTGCAACGGTTCGCTCTGTGGGGGATGCTGTTCATTGCCGTCATCGGATTCACTGCCCTCTCGGCGGACTTGGCCTCAGCGCAGGACTCCGCCGACTCGGAAGTCAACAATTACTGCCTAGGATGCCACAAATCCGGGAACATCATTCTGTCGTTCCCGTCGGGTGAGATGCTTCCCGCCGTGGTGCCGCGCACCGTCTTTGACGCCTCGATTCACGGTCAGGCCGGCCTCACCTGCATTGCCTGTCATACCGATATCGGGCAATACCCCCACGATCCGATGTCGGCCGTCACCCGTCGTGACCTCGCCATTGAGTTGTACACCACGTGTTTCAACTGCCATCAGAGCGAATACACCGACACGCTCGACAACATGCACACCGAGGCACTGGCCGGCGGCAACCGGGAAGCAGCCGTCTGCACTGACTGCCACGGCGCCCACAACGTGACTCACCCGAGCGCCGACACGACGGCCATCCCCCGCACTTGCCGGAACTGCCACTCGGAAATCTACGACCTGTATGCCGGCAGCATCCACGGCGCCGCCCTGCTCGAACACGACAATCAGGACGTTCCGAGCTGCACGAGTTGTCACGGTGTCCACAGTGTTGAAGGACCTTCGCACTCGCAGTTCCACTTGTTCTCACCGAAAATCTGCGAGGACTGCCACGCGGACGAAGCCCTCATGGGCAAGTACGGGATCAGCACGGCCGTCTTCGACACCTATGTGGCCGATTTCCACGGCACGACTGTCATGCTCTTCGAGGAACTGGCGCCCGACCAGAAGACCAATTCGCCGGTCTGTATCGACTGCCACGGCGTGCACAACATCCTGGCCGCCGACTCGGTCGACTCGACTGTCTACAAGGAGAACCTGCTCCTCACCTGTCAGCGGTGCCACCCCGACGCCACCGCCAACTTCCCTGACTCGTGGATGAAGCACTACCAACCAACCGCCGACCAGGCGATTTTTGTCTGGCTGGTCAACTGGTTCTACCGACTCGTCATCCCCGGCGTCGTAGGGGGCATGCTGGTCTGGGTGACGATCGATGGCATTCGCCATCTGCAGCATCGACGGAAGGCGGCCGCGAGTGTCTGACGTCCTCGAGCGCCAAGCAGCGGACGTCCAAGCGGATGACCGGATACTGCGTTTTGGAAAAGCGGATCGCATCGAGCATGCCGTCCAGGTAATCAGCTTCGCCGGCCTCGGCCTCACCGGACTTATCCAGAAGTTCTTCGAGTCGGCCATCTCTCAGTGGTGGATCGGGTTCCTCGGTGGGTTGCCGCAAGTGCGCGTTATTCATCGGTGGCTGGCGACCATCCTCATGCTCGCCGTCATCTGGCACTTTGGAAAAGCCGGATATCGCACGTACGTCGAACGGCGGCCACGGGCCATGGTCCCGAGCAAGCGCGACTGGATTGCCATCAAAGAATCGGTCGCGCTGCTGGCGGGACGGCGGCACGAACCGGTGAAACAAGGTCGGTTCACATTCGCGGAGAAAGTCGAGTACTGGTCGTTCGTCTGGGGCACCGTGTTGATGATCGCCACCGGCTACATGCTGTGGAATCCGATTTCCACCGCCAAGTTCCTCCCCGGCGATTTCATCCCGGCCGCCAAAGCAGCTCACGGTGGAGAGGCGATCCTGGCAGTGCTGGCCATCCTCGTCTGGCACATCTACCACGTGCACATCAAGCACTTCAACAGGAGCATCTTCACCGGCTACATCAGCCGGGTAGAGATGATCGAAGAACACGGCCTGGAACTCGAGGCCATAGAGGCAGGCAAGTCCGGTCCGCAGGCGACCCCGGCCCAGATGGCTGAGCGGCGGCGCAAGTTCCTGCTCGCCTTCGGCGTTGTGGCGGTCCTCATGATGGCCGGCATCTACTGGTTCGTGAGCTTCGAAGATACGTCTATCGCCACCATCGAGCCCATCGAAGACGTAGTGGCCTTCAAACCGCTGCCACCTGAGTTCCAGAACCCGAGCGGACCGGCGCTCTCTGAAGACAACCCGCTCCCGACCATCGTCATCCCCGACACCACCCTCCCCACCGAGACCACGGTGCCGCAGGGCGAAGTCACATGGGCGACGGTTGGACCCCTACTGGCCGATAACTGTGGTACCTGCCACTCAGCCTCGAACTCAATGGGCGGACTCGACCTCTCGTCATACGAGGGGGCGCTGGGTTCCGAGGGAGTTGTTGTCACCGGTGACGCCGCTGCCAGTTCCCTGGTGACGGTCCAGGAGGCCGGAGGACATCCCGGCCAATTGACCGCCGGAGATCTGGCCCTGGTCACTGCGTGGATCGACTCCGGAGCCGCCGGTGACGGCGCAACGCCGACCGCAGCACTGAGTTGGGACGGTGGAATCGGAGCGACGGCCGCTCTGCGGTGTGGCGCCTGCCACTCCGACACGGTGGCCCTCGGTGGCGTGGATCTGTCCTCGCTCTCGAATGCGCTGGCCAGCGGCGATGCGATCCTTCCCGGCGACGCCGCCGGGAGCACGCTCATCACCGTCCAGGAGGCCGGAGGCCATCCGGGTGCCTTCACTGCTGCGGAGCTGGCGACGTTCAAGGAGTGGATCGGGGCCGGCGCGCCGTAAAGCTGGGCTTCGCGCCCCTCGGCGTTCTCCCCTCACGGCAGTAGAGGGAGTCCCGAACCGAGCAAAGCGAGTGAAGGGGAGGAGGGCACCTTTCTGAGCGGGGCACCTTTCTGAGCGGGGCACCTTTCTGAGCGGGGCACCTTTCTGAGCGGGGCACCTTTCTGAGTGGGGCCCCCCTCTGTCTCGAAGACTCGACATCTCCCCCACTCCGTGGGGGAGAAACGCGTCAACAAACGACGCACCCTGCCCGAAGACCCCCCTCGCGGCGCCCCCCTGTTTTGCGACAAGGACAGGCCGGGAGAAACGCGAGAAGGGGTTCGCTGCTGCACACGCCACAACCGCGTTCTCCCCCCACGGAAGTGGGGGGAGTCCCGAACCGAGCAAAGCGAGCGAAGGGAAGGGGGGCACACCACAGGCAGCGGCCCCCTCTGTCTCTAGGACTCGACATCTCCCCCACGAACGTGGGGGAGAAACGCGTTCACGACGCACCCTGAAGAAAGACGTCTCTTTAGTCTCCCCCACCGTGGGGAGAGACGCGCGAGGGTCCCTGGAGGGAGCATGTCCTAGTAGCCGGACTCCCGGGTGTGGCACTGCGTGCACTTCACCGTTTCCCAGATGTCGCCGATCTCGAGCGGGTGAACGAAGTCCACACCGGCGATGTCGTTCTGCAACTCGTTGAGATCCGCAGACGGGCCCTGCGCGATGATCTCATGACAGCTGTCGCAGGTGGCCGAGAGCGGTTCGCCGACCTCGTTGACCTGGTCACCGCCGTGGCACCGGAAGCACCCGTCGTTGACGAAGTGGCTGAGGTTGTTCTCCCGCGCCCGGTAGTCGGTGTTCATCTCAGGGAAGAAGTTGGCCTGGTAGATCCCGAGAAGCACAGTGATCGCCTGGTCGATGTCCTCAGTCAGTTCTGCGACCCGCCCGGGATACTGCTGTTCGTAGTACTCCCGCAAGCCGGCCGGGATGCCGGCCAACGCCTCGTCGAGCGTTGCGTATTCGGCGTTGAGCAGGTCGACACTCACTGCACGGATGAACGGAAGGTCGCCGGAGATCTCGCCCTTCGACAAAGCGAGGTTGACCGACACTGCGGGAGGAGTGAACTTGTGGCTCGGGCGGTTGTGGCAATCGACACAGTCCATGACCCGTTTCTCAGTGAGCACGCTGTTGGGATCGGGATACGTGGCGGTCGGATCGGCATACACCTGCACGGACCCATCCGGCTTGGTCACCCGGAACCACGGGATGTCCTGACGCTTCTCATCCACCGCGATGTACTCGACCACGCTGTCGGTGACCATGTGCCAGTGGATGCCTTCGGCCCGGCCCGTCTGCGGGTTGCCACCCCCGATGTTGACGAGGAGGGAAATGGTCCACGGCGAGTTCTGTTCGTCGGTCCGGTAGTACTGCTTCGTCTGCAACTTCTGGCCGTAGAACTGCTCCGGCCAGTGACACTGCTCACACGTCTCTGGAGCAGGCCGGAGGCTCACCACCGGCGTGTGGATCGGCCGGGTGTAGGAGTTCCGTGCGACGGCCACAACCTGCCGGATACCGTCGATCTTCGACTGCACCCAGAATGAGGTACCCGGGCCGATATGGCATTCGACACACGGCACCCGGGCGTGGGCAGAGTCGCCGTAGGTCTCGATCTGCGGACCCATCACTGTATGGCAGGTCTCTCCGCAGAATGCCACGGACTCGGTGGCCTCGTACCCCCTGAACCCTGCATAGATGAAGATGATGACAAGCGCGGCGCTGAGGCCCAGGAACAGCCACAAGTTGCGCATATAGCGGGCGCTCGACGGGATGATCGTCAACCGCCAGCGGATGTGCTGACCGTGCCGCTTGGCCGAGGAGACCTGAACGCGGATGGCAATCAGGAACAGGAGCAGGCCGAGGAACCCGATCGCGGGCGCCCCGATGAAGGCGACGAGTGACCGATAGGGGTTCTCGGTCTCCGAGAGGTAGTCGAGACCGAGCAGCACGATGAAGACCAGGATGCCGGCCAGCATGATTGCCCCGCCCAGCGCCGCCAGCGGATGGCCGTACAACGATTGAATGGTGTAATCATCGTCGGCGGAACCGGTGGATTCGGCCTCCGGCACCTCAAGTGCGTCTTGGTCTTCCGGGTCCGGTGGCGTGTTCGACATATCATCCATGAAATACCCCTCGTCTCACCGCGAGATTATGAAGCGATCACCACTACACCATAGGGCCCATGGTCCCGAAACGGCGAGGACACCAGCGGTCTCGACTGGAGGCCAAATCATGGCATTCGCCGTAGGTCGCCGTCCCTATTGAAGGATCGGCCAGGCCTCTTCGAGCGCGGCGGCCAGACTGGTTGACTTCGGATCCAGCAACGAAGCCAGCTCACCTACCCGGCCCGCTGTGTCCAGGAGTCGCGGATCGGCCCGACCGACATGGTCGACAACCCGTCGCCAGCGGTCGGCACCCAGAAGGAACACGAGCGGCAGGACGGCCGCCCACGTTCCGTAGGGGCCGGCCAGGGGCCCTTCGACGCGCAACGGGTAGCGAGCAGTCTGCTGATTGAGATCCAACGGGAGGCCCGCCGCGCCACCGTACAGGTCGACCCCCGCATACCGGACGGTCCCAACCCGGGACACCACAACTGCTCCCATGCAATAAACACAAGGCTCGAGGGTCGTGAAGAGCGTCACATCGTCGTGTCGTTCGTCGGCCGACAACCGGCTCAGAGAGTCGATCTCTGCATGGGCGAGTAGAGATCCCGACAAACCCTCCTCGGCCGGGTCGAACACTCTGTTGCGACCACTAGCGAGGACAACCCCATCTCCACCGACCAGTGCCGATCCCACCGGAAATGAGCTGCGGGAGAATGCCTTCCAGCTTTGAAGGAAGGCCACCTTCCAGCCCTCCTCGACTCGATCCCAGGCCGCCGCCGGGTTCACTCAGCTCACTTCGGATCGGTAGGTGCCGAGATGGTGGATCTCGGCCATCGTCACCGGGTGGGGGTCGAAGACTGCCGTGAAACCTTCGGGGCCCGGCTGATGGACAAGATTGACGAAGAAGCGGTAGGTCCACGGCGTCTCGGTCGGACGCGATTCGATGCGAGTCAGGTTGGCACCCCGCAAGCCGAGCTCGGTGAGTGCCAGCGCTAGAGCACCCGGGCGGTGAAGAGTTTCAAAGGCAACGCTGGACTTGTCGGCGTCCGCCGGTATCTCAGGGTCACCCGCCTCGAGCACGACGAAGCGCGTCGTGTTGTGGAGTTTGTCCACGACGTCGCTCAAGAGGATCTCCAGCCCATGCGGCCCGGCCGCCTCAGGCGGAGCAAGCGCGGCCCGCGTCGGGTCGCCACGCTCGGCAATCATCCGCACGGCGCCCGCCGTGTCACTCACCGGCACCGGCTGCCATCCCCGCCTGGCAATCGCATCGCCTGCCTGCGACAGAGCCTCTGCATGCGAGCGGATGCTGACGACGCCATCGAGGGTGGCCCCCGGCACACCGAGGACCGCATGGCGCACCTCGACGTAGTGCTCGGCAACGATCTTGGCCCCGCCCGCCACAAGGCGGTCGAGCACCGGGAGCACACTCCCGGTCGTCGAGTTCTCGATGGGCAGGACCAACCGACCAACGTCTCCGGCAGTCAACGCTGCAAATGCATCAACGAAGTTCTCGAACCCGATCCTCTGGCGGTTGGGAAACAACTCGCCGGCAGCCCGATCGCTGTAGGAGAACGCCTCGCCCTGGTATCCAACTGGCATGGCGAAAGGGTAGCGAGTCGCGGGTCGCGAGTCGCTCGTTTGCCGGGTCGAGCGCCGGCTGCACCGGCCGACTCCGCGTCGGCTCGATATCGACTCGGTGTCGACCGCAGATCTGGCCCAAACTTGCCCCGCATAGGGGCCGGTGACCCAGCAAGAAGGGACTTCTCGCCCTGAAGTGCGGTCAAGAAGCCCGGCCAACCTGATGTAAGAGGAACGGCAAAATCGGGGAGATAATGTCAACGCCGATCGCAGGGCATACGCACGCGGCAGTGGCTCATCCGAGTTTCAGGGTCACATCGGCGACGTTCGCTCATCCCGACACATCCAGCGAGGACCGAGCGCGGCTGGCTCTCTACGGACCTCATCTCGAGGAGGCTCTGAACCGGGTCCGAGCGGTAGGTGTCGACGCCTTTGTCCTTGCCACCTGTCTGCGAGTCGAAGTGGTGTCGGTCGGTTGCGACAGAGCCAACAGGCGGGTGCTCGAACTGCTGTACCCGGACGCAGACCTCCCCGCGCCGGTCGTCAGGTTCGATCGCGACGTCGTCCACCACCTCTACCGGGTGGCAGCGGGCCTCGATAGCCCCATCGTCGGCGAACCCGAGGTGCTCGGTCAGTTCCGCACTGCCCTCGAAATGAGCCGCAGCCATAGAGCGGCGGGGGGCATGTTCGAGAAGCTCCTTCAATCCGCGGTGCGGGCCGGTCGAGCCGCTCGGAAGCGACTGCCCGAAACTGGCGTCGGGTCTATGGCGCTAGTCGCCGCCGACCTCGCCGCCGGCGCCGGAGAGGTAGCCATTTTCGGGGCCGGGGCGATGGCCCACGCCGCCGCCGAGACACTGCGCACCGCCGGGCGTACGCCGAGAGTGACCGTGTTCGCACGTCGCCCGGACGCCGTCGCTTTCGATGCGGACGAGGTCCGGCATATGACCGACGCGCCGAAGGCCCTCGCCTCATTCCCTGTCGTCATCAGCGCTACCTCATCCAAACGCGAGCTCTTCGACGGAGGTGTTTTGGCGGAGGCACTGAGTGCCAGACCGGACCAACTCCTTCTGATCGACCTGGCGATGCCACCGGACTTTTCTCCGAACGGATGCAACGGACGCCTTCGCTACGTCAATCTGGACGACCTCGCCGACCGGGCGCGTGACCGCCAGACCTCCACCGAGGTCGAAGAAGTGCTCGACGGGTTGGCGACGGACATGTGGGCCAGGCTGACGAACCATCATCAGGTTGGTCCCGTCATTTCCGCCATACTCGCCGAGGCCCGGCGGGCCGTTGATGAAGAGGTGAGCCGCTTCTCCGGCAGACTCCAAGTCGACGATGAGCAACTCGCCGTTCTCAACCAGCTTGCCCAGACCGTGGCGCACCGCGTCCTGCACCGTCCGCTGTCCTACCTGAGTTCGGCCGAGAACGGTGCGAGCGCCGCACCCATCCTCGCCGAGGTCTTCGGGGTGGCGGGTGCCGACTGAGATCCGTCTCGCCACCCGTCGTTCGGCACTGGCCCTCTACCAGGCCGGGCGCGTAGCCGATCGGCTCCGCGCCGTCCACGGAGACATGAGGATCGAACTCGTTGAGATCGACTCGACCGGAGACCTTGATCGGAACTCGCCTGTCGCGCAGCTCACCCAAATGGGCGCATTCGTTCGAGCCGTACAGGCCGCCGTACTCGACGGCCGGGCCGACGCCGCCGTTCACTCACTCAAGGATCTTCCCACCGCCCAAGCAGACGGCCTAGTCCTGGCGGCGTTGCCCGAGCGGGCGACTCCCTGGGACGCCGTCGTCGGAGCACGGCTCGCCGACTTGACCGAAGGGGCCGTGGTCGGGACCGGCAGCCCCCGTCGCATTGCCCAGCTCAAAGCCATACGCCCGGATCTCTCCACCCGGGAACTGCGCGGCAATGTCGATACGCGCCTCCGGAAGGTTGCCGGTGGCGAGGTCGATGCAGCAATCCTCGCCGAGGCCGGGCTCACTCGCCTCGGTCACACGGACGACATCTCTGAGGTTCTCACGCTCGACTCTATGGTGCCTGCCCCGGGGCAGGGTGTGCTGGCCGTTGAGACGCGCGATCACGGGCCCATCCGAGGTCTCGTCGCGGTCATCGACGACCACGAGTTGGCGCCTCTGGTCGCCGGCGAGCGGCTGCTCCTCACCGAGACCGGGGCGGGATGCCGGTCGGCACTCGGTGCCCTGGCGCAGTGGCACGACGGCCGGATCCGCATGGATGCCTTCATCGAAGACCACAACGGGGCTCGCCGCACTTCGGTCCTCGGCGATGACCCCGCCGGCGTGGTTGCGGCGGCACGGAAGGAGTTGGGGTTATGAAACGCGTGGCCGTCACCACCAGTGCCGATCGGGCGCAAGCCGCCGCCATGCCGTTCACGTTCCTCGGCTTGCAGACTGTGCTGCTCCCCTGCATCGGCGTCGAGTCCTCTGCTGAGCCGGAACTCGAGGCGGTTCGCGCCATCGCCCTCCTCACGGATCTACTGGTCGTCAGTTCAAAGAGAACGATCGACATTCTCTGGCCGGAAGGTCCCCTTCCTGCCGTCGACTTTGCAGTCGTCGGAGCTGCCACCGCCCGGGCGGTGCAAGCGCGTGGCGGCCGGGCGGCGATGATCGGCACCGGCGGGTCGGCACAACTCGTAGAGATGCTGGCCCCACACGTAACCGGCAGATCCGTCGCCTGGCCCCATGGACGCGGAGCCGATCCCAGGCCGTTGCAGCAACTGGCCGGCCATGCCAGAGAGTTCTCCGCGCCAATCATCTACACCAGCGTGCCCCTGGCCCCTCCTTCCGATCCCGTCGATGTGATCACATTCGCTTCTCCGTCGGCGGTGTCCGGATGGCAGCTGTCACGACCGCTCGACAAGCCGGTGGCGGCAATCGGAGAGAGCACCCGTCTGGCGGTCAATCGGACCGGAACTTCGGCGACGATTGTTGCCGAAGCTCCGACGTTCCAGAGCCTGGCCGAAGCCGTCGCCAAACACCTGGGAGTTGCAGCATGAGTCAGTTCCCGACGATCCGCCCCCGGCGACTCCGCAGAACGGATAGGTTGCGGCGAACGGTCTCGGAGACCCGCCTGGATCCGGCCCGGTTCGTCCTGCCGGTGTTCGTGGTCGCCGGCGAAAAAGTCCGCCGCTCGATTGCGTCGATGCCGGGCCACTATCATCTCTCCGTCGACGGCATCCTCGATTTGGCCAAACGGGCAGAAGATGCCGGGGTGGGAGGGATGATCTTCTTCGGGATCCCCGACCACAAGGACGAGATCGGTTCGCCGGCCTGGGATCCGGCCGGGCCGGTTCCGAAAGCCATAGAGGCAGTCGCCGGCGCCGCCCCCGGCCTGGTGCGCTGGGCGGATGTCTGCCTGTGCGAGTACACCAGTCACGGCCACTGCGGGCCGATTACCGGAGACACCGTCGACAACGATGCCGCTCTACCCCTGCTCGCCAGGGCTGCATCTGCCTACGCAGACGCGGGCGCCGACATCGTCGCACCGTCCGACATGATGGACGGACGGGTGAGCGCCATCCGCACCAGTTTGGACGAGACGGGCCACACAGGCGTCACCATTTGTTCGTATTCCGTGAAGTACGCATCCGGCTACTACGGGCCGTTCCGCGAGGCAGCCGACTCTGCACCGACATTCGGCGACCGGCGGTCCTATCAGATGGATCCGGCCAACGCCCGCGAAGCCAGGCGGGAAGCCGCCCTCGACGAGGGCGAGGGCGCCGACATGATCATGGTCAAGCCGGCCGGTCCCTACCAGGACATCATCAGGGACCTGCGGGATCGCACCGACCTGCCAATCGCCGCCTATCAGGTGTCCGGTGAATTCTCGATGATCGAAGCGGCGGCGGCACAGGGTTGGATCGAAAGGAACCGGGTCATGCTCGAATCACTGACCGGCATCGTTCGATCCGGAGCGGACATCGTCTTGACGTACTTCGCCATCGATGCCGCCCTGGCGTTGAGGGAGGGATGAGATGAGCTGGTTCGAACGCGCTCGTGCCGTCATCCCCGGAGGAGTGAACTCGCCCGTCAGGGCCTTCAAAGCAGTGGGAGGAGACCCACCGTTCGTTCTTTCAGGGTCGGGAGCGAGGGTCACCACCACCGACGGCCGGGAACTCATCGACTTCGTGGCCTCGTGGGGGGCATTGATCAACGGGCATGCGCACCCATCGGTCATTGCAGCCATCACAGAGGCCGCGGAAAACGGCTCATCGTTCGGCCTGCCCACCACAGCAGAGGTCGAGTTCGCCGAGTTGATCGTCGAGATGGTTCCCTCGATCGAGGTCGTACGCATGGTCAACAGCGGGACGGAAGCAACTGCCTCGGCGATCCGCCTCGCCCGGGCTGCCACCGGCAGGGCCGGAATCGTGAAGTTCGCCGGCTGCTACCACGGCCATGCAGACCCGTTCCTCGTGCAGGCCGGCAGCGGCCTCGCCACCTTCGGCACCCCGTCGAGCCCCGGTGTCCCCGAGCGGACGGTAATCGACACGAGGGTGGCGGACTTCAACGACCTCGACTCGGTAGAGGCGCATCTCGCCACCGGCGACATCGCCGCGGTGATCGTCGAACCCGTGGCAGGAAACATGGGCTGTATCGCCCCGGCCGATGGGTTCCTCTCCGGTTTGCGCGACCTGTGCGGATCTCACGGCGCCTTGCTGATCTTCGACGAAGTCATGACCGGATTCAGGGTGGGCCGCGAATCCGCCCAAGGTCGCTACGGCGTCTCGCCCGACCTGACGACGATGGGCAAGGTCGTTGCCGGCGCCACGCCAGCCGCCGTCTACGGAGGCCGGGCCGACCTGATGAGCATGATCGCTCCCAACGGGCCCGTCTACCAGGCCGGTACGCTCGCCGGCAATCCCCTTTCTACGGCGGCCGGGTTGGCAACGCTGCGCTGGATCCGGAGCAACGACGATCTCTACGATCGATTCGAGGAGGCCGGGCGGTTGATAGAACACCGCCTCGGGAAAGCCCTCGCCGAAGCGGGTTTGCCCGGAGTCGTTCACGCGGTAGGCGGCATGGTAGGCGTCTTCCTGGGGGTCGACCGGGCGACCACCTGGACCGACGTGGCGGGTCTCGATACCGAGCTCTTCAACCGCTTCTTCCACGGCGCACTGCGACGGGGAGTGTTGCTGCCGCCGTCGCCTTTCGAAACCTGGTTCCTGATGGAGTCACACCTCGACGGCACTCTCGACATCGCGCTCACTGCGCTCGAAGAGGCCATCATCGAAGCTGCATCGTGAGACTGCTGCAAGCTCTTCGCCGAGAGCCACTCGACCGGCCGCCCGTCTGGTTCATGCGACAGGCAGGCCGCTACCTGCCCGAATACATGGAGTTACGCGCCGGGCATTCGTTCCAGGAGGCGGTGCACGATCCCGCCGTGGCAGCCGAGATCACCCTGCAACCCATCAGACGATTCGAACTCGACGCCGCAATCATCTTCTCGGACATCATGACACCGCTCGAAGCCATGGGCGTGACAGTCGATTTCAACCCGGGACCGCAACTCGCACCGATGACCATCGAACAAATCGCGCGGCTTCCAGAGTTCGAGCCTCACAAGGTCGACTTCGTGGCCGAGGCCATCGCCAACGTACGCTCGGACCTACCTGCCGGGGTCGCCCTGATCGGGTTCGCCGGGGCTCCCACCACGCTGCTCGCCTATCTGCTCGAGGGGGGAGGGAGCAAGGAATTCATGGCCCTCCGCAGCACGCTCCAGCGCCAACCGACGGTTGCCACCGAAGCGCTCCTCAAGGTCGGCCGGGCAATGTCGGCCTACCTGCAGATGCAGGTGAGTGCAGGTGCCGACGTTGTGCAGTTGTTCGACTCGTGGGCAGGCATCCTCTCGGCCAACGATTTCGTCGACCTGGCCATTCCGCCTGCAAGGGCCGCCCTCGAGCACCAGACGGTGCCCACGATCTATTTCGCCCCCCACGGCCCTCATCTCCTCCCCCACTTCGACGGGGTCGGGGCCACTGCCTACGGCGTCGACTGGCGGCTGCCTCTGGCGGAGGCGTGGCAGCGAGTTGGCGTTTCTCACCCCATCCAGGGAAACCTCGATCCGGCGACTCTGTTGACCGACCCGGAACGGGTCCGAAAGGCCGTCGCCGGTGTACTCGACGAAGCCGGTGGGCGGCCCGGCCACATTTTCAATCTCGGTCACGGCATCCACCGCGACACCCCAGTCGACAACGTGGCCGCCATGGTGGCGTCCGTCCGAGGGGAGGACCGGTGATCTCGCTGACGCCGGACCTCCTGGCTCGCTACGATCGACCCGGCCCGCGCTACACCTCGTATCCGACCGCGGTGGAGTTCACGGAGTCATTCGGGCCGGACGCCTACGCGGGTCGTTTGCGGGACGCCGCACGCGACGCAGGGGGGCCCCTCTCGTTGTATGTGCATCTCCCCTTTTGCGACGCCCGCTGTTCGTTCTGCGGATGTCACGTAGTGATCGCCCGCCGCGACTCGGTCTCCAACGTGTACCTCCAACGCCTCATCGAAGAAGCGGCGATCGTCGCCGACCATCTCGGCGAGCGACGCTCGGTCGTGCAGTACCACTGGGGGGGAGGAACCCCAACCTACTACTCGGCCCATGACCTCAGCACCCTCCACAAGACGCTCTTGTTGCACTTCACCATCGCGCCGGATGCCGAGGTTGCCCTCGAAGTCGACCCCCGCGTAACGACTCCCGAACACCTGCTCATGCTCAGGGAACTGGGGTTCAACCGGCTCTCCCTGGGGGTCCAGGATCTGGATCCAACGGTCCAGGAGATGATCGGGCGAAACCAAACCTGGGAAGAAACAAGAACCCTCTACGACGAAGCCAGGCGGTTGGGATTCGATTCCATCAACATCGACCTCATCTACGGGCTCCCCGGCCAGACTCTCGACACGATGGGCGACACACTGGAGAAGACGCTCGAGATGCGCCCCGACCGCCTGGCGGTCTATTCATTCGCCTACGTGCCCTGGGTCAAGCCCAATCAGAAGAGGATCGACAAGGCAACCCTTCCCGATCGGGACGCGAAGTTCGCGCTGCTCGCCCAGGTGTCGGAAACCCTCGTCGGAGGCGGCTATCGCGCCATCGGCATGGATCACTTCGCCCTACCAGACGACGAACTCTCCATCGCGATGGGCAACGGTTCGCTTTCGCGCAACTTCATGGGGTATACGACCAAGCGGGGAACCGAAATGGTTGCCCTCGGCACCTCCGGTATCAGCGACGTCGCCGGCGCATACGCCCAGAACCACAAGCGGCTGAACTCGTATTACCAAGCGATCGAAGCCGGCGAACTGCCGGTCGAGCGAGGAGTTACCCTATCCGACGACGACCGGATCCGCCGCCACGTCATCACCGAGCTGATGTGCAACTCGCATCTCTCGTTTCCCGACGTGGAGGAGCTGTTCTCCATCGATTTCCACGAGTACTTCGCTAAGGAGCTGGCGGTCATCACCGGGCCCGGCGGATCCGTCGAGGAGGGGATGGCTACCGTCGCCGACGACCACATCACCGCCACCGAGCTCGGCCGGGTGTTCATTCGCAACGTCGCCATGGCTTTCGATGTGTACCTCAAGAATGTGAAACGGGACAAGCCCGTCTTCTCCCGAACTGTCTAGGAGCAGCATGTCCAAGACTGGAATCATCCTGGCCCAACTAGGCGGCCCCCGTGACCAGAAGGAAGTCGAGCCGTTCGTTCGTGCGATCTTCGCCGACCCTGATCTCGTGCCCATCCCCGGCGGTCCGGCAGTGAGCAAAGCCTTCGGGTGGCTGGTCGCGAAAGCGCGTGGGCCGTTCGTCAGGCGAAACTACCGGCTGATCGGCGGTGGATCCCCCATCATGGAGATCACGCTGGCACAAGCCCGGATGCTCCAGGCAACGCTGAACGAACGGGGACACGACGCTGAAGTGGCTGTAGCCATGCGCTATACACGCCCGGATACCTACGATGCAGTACGTTCGCTCGTCCGCGCCAACGTGGACCGCATCATTCTCCTGCCGCTCTACCCCCAATACTCGAGGGCCACCACCGGATCTTCGGAAAACGAACTCAGGCGGGTGCTCGAGGAACTGAACGTTGCAGTCCCGCTCGACGTCGTGCGCACCTGGTACGACCATCCGTCGTATCTCGACTTCCAGGCGAAGCTGGTGACCGAGATGCTCGAGACCCGGCCACATGATCAGCGGGACGGGGCTGCCGTGCTGTTTTCGGCGCACGGCCTTCCCCGGAGCGTGGTCGCCAAAGGCGACCCGTATCCAGAAGAGACGGCCGCCACCGTCAAGGCAGTGGTGGATCGGATCCCGTACTCGATCGACGCCAGGCTCGGCTACCAGTCCCGCACGAAGCCGGTGAAATGGATCGGGCCGGGAACCGAACATGTACTCGCCGACTTCGCCGGCGACGGATTCGACACGGTGGGCATGGTGGCCATCTCATTTGTCACCGATCACATCGAGACGCTCTACGAAGTCGACATGCTCTTCCGGGATGCGGCCGAAGAGGTCGGAATCCGCACCTACTACCGATCGGAAATGATGAACGACCGGCCCGAGGTAGGGCCGATGCTGGCCGATGTTTTGGAGGATTCGCTGTGAGTGACGTGATCGTGGTCGGCGGTGGTTTGGGTGGACTGATCGTCGGAGCGGAATTGAAGCGCCGCGACATGGAAGTACTAGTCCTTGAAGCGTCGGGACACCCCGGCGGCGTGGCGTCCAGCGTTCGGCAGGACGGCTTTCTACTCGAACCCGCGGCCGGGTCCCTCCTGTGGCCCAACTCCGACCTCGGACCCGTCTTCGAAGCGGCGGGAATCGAGATGCTGGCTGCAAATCCGGAGGCGAAGTCACGATTCGTCTACGAGAGGGACGAGCTCTTTCAGGTTCCGGAATCGCCGGCCCTCGCCTTCTCCGGACTGGTTTCGTGGAGAGCGAAGTTCCGGGCGATTTGCGAACCATGGGTCAAGACACCGCCCCCCAGCTCCGACGAGTCGATCGAGAGTTACTTCAGCCGTCGCTTCGGTCCGGAACTCGGCCGACTCGGTGCGACCCTGATGGCGCACGGCGTTTTCGCCGGTGACCCATCCACGCTGTCCATGCGAGCCGCGTTCCCGAGGATGGTGGCGCTCGAAGACGAGGCGGGCAGCATGGTCCGGGGGATGATGGCCCGCATGAAGCAGCGCGAGAAAGACACGCCGCGAGCTTCGGTCCACGTTCCGGCGAACGGAATGACAGGGGTAGCCGAAGACCTCGCCGCCTATCTCGGCGCGTCCTTCCAGACGAATCGGCCGGTGAGTGCCGTCAGAAGGATTGAGAACGGCTGGATCGTCGAAGCAGGAAGTGAGTTGCAGGCGAAAGACATCGTGTTAGCCCTGGCTCCCCACGATGCCTGCAAGCTGGCGCCGCCCGATATCGCTGCGCAGCTAGGAGAGGCAGTGGTCGCCCCCGTGGCGGTCGTCGGGATCGGCGGCCGGGCAGCGGACGTTCCTCTTCCGGCAGGATTCGGTGCACTGATCGGCCCGGACACCGATGTGCACGTCCTGGGAATCCTCATGGAGTCGCAATACGCCCCCGGGCGAGCACCGGAGCTGCACCATCTCGCCAAAGGGATCTACGGAGGTGCTGCCGACCCGAAAGTGCTGACGCGGACGGATGAAGAACTCATTGCCATGATGATCGACGAGACGAGTCGTGTGATCGGGACGCGGGTGCAACCGACCTGGTCGAGAGTCGTCAGGCACGACCCCGGAATCCCCCAGTACAACGTGGGTCACGTCGATTGGATGCGCAAGCTCGACGCGACCGTGGCCAATCACCCCGGTCTACATCTCACCGGCTGGGGTTACCGGGGGATTGGAGTCTCCAGCCTAGGAACCGAAGCCACCCGCCTGGGTACTCTGCTGGCCGGGTAGGTCCAAGGGACCTCTCTCGATCTCGCCCGGCAGTCAATCAGGCCGTAAATGCATCTGGCGAGCCTGGAAGTCTGGGCGAGGCCGCATCGGGCCTCTTCACCACCCTATGTGGGCAGCACAGGTCACTTAAGTAGTGACGTCTGCCGAATCTCGCTTGTGGTATATCAGATAGATATACTGATGAGACCTTAACGGGGAGAACTTATATGCGTTTCATACGTATCGCCGGCATCACAATGATGCTGGCGCTCATCCTGGCTGCCTGCGGCAGTTCAGATGAGACCACTACCACAGAAGGCGCGGTCGGCGCGCCCGAGACCACAACTACCGAAGCGATGGTGGCCACAACGACTACCGAGGCAATGGTGGCCACAACGACCACGGAAGCGATGCTCGAGGTTCCTGAGGGAACGCTGGTTTCGGTTGCTACGGACGCTCCGACCCTCGATGGTGTCGCCGACGACGGCGCCTGGGCAGGGGCCCCGGTCACGACCGTTGCCGTCTCCGGTGGAGCCAACAGCGGCGGCGCCGATGTCAGCCTCCAGTCCGTGTACTCGGGCGATACCGTTTACTTCCTGGTGAGCTGGGATGATCCCACCGAGAGCTACCTGCGCTCGCCATGGGAGAAGCAGGACGACGGTTCATGGGCCAAGCTCAAGGATCCGAACGACAACGGCGGCGACAACAACCTCTGGTACGAGGACAAGATGTCCATCATCTGGAACACGGATTCCGCCATCGAAGGCTTCGAATCATCGGGCTGCTTCGTCATGTGCCATGCCGGTGAGGACTCGGACGCCAAGCCTTACGGCAACAAGTACACGGCGGCGGAAGGCCAAATCGGCGACATCTGGCACTGGAAGTCGGTTCGTAACCTCCACCAGATCGACGACCAGTACGTCGATTCGGTCAGGTACTCGGCCGACACCCCCGGCGCCGGGCGCCACGGCGACCCGAGTGACGGCGGCGGCTACACCAACAACGAGAACGAAGACAAGACCCTGCCTGCCTTCATGTCACCCGATGGTGGCGCCAAGGACGGTTCGCCCGGCTACATCCTCGACTCCGAGAAGGTGGAGTTCGACGACTCACTGTTCGTGGCCGGTGACCGGGTTCCCGGTATCTACAAGGCCGAGTTCACTGGTGATCGCAGCGACATCTCAGCAGAGTGGACGTATGCCGACGGTACCTGGACGGTCGAGATCGCACGTGCGATGACGACCGGTTCCGAGTTCGATGTGCAGTTCTCGGACATGGGTGCCACCTATTACTTCGGCGTTGCGACCTTCGACAACGCCCAGGTTCGCCATTCCTTCCAGGTTGGCGTGACACCGTTCGTGTTCGCTCCGTAATCCAACCCGCAACCTACGACTGAGGGCCCGCAGCAGCTGCTGCGGGCCCTCTTTCAATCCGTGGTCGGCTCAGCGCAGGAGAGCTACCATCGATTCAGGAGCAGACGAGAGGTACATGCTGTGAGCGACGCCACCAAGATCATGCTGGACGAGTCGGAGATGCCCACCCAGTGGTACAACATCGTGCCCGACCTGCCCGAACCACCTCCCCCACCGCTCCATCCCGGCACCAAACAACCTGTCGGACCTGAAGATCTCGCCCCGCTCTTTCCCATGGCGCTGATCATGCAGGAAGTCAGCACAGACAGCTATATCGACATCCCAGGTGAAGTCCTCGACGTCTACCGGCTATGGCGGCCCACTCCGCTCTACCGGGCGCGACGTCTCGAGCAAGCCCTGGATACGCCGGCGCGCATCTACTACAAGTACGAAGGCGTGAGCCCGGCCGGCTCTCACAAGCCGAACACCGCCGTTCCGCAGGCCTTCTACAACGCCCGGGAAGGCATCCGGAAGCTGACCACCGAGACGGGGGCTGGCCAATGGGGCAGTGCCCTGGCGTTTGCCAGCGCCCTGTTCGGTCTCGAATGTGAGGTCTGGCAGGTAGCCGCCTCGTTCGAGCAGAAGCCCTACCGCAAGTCGATGATGGAGACCTGGGGCGCAACGGTCCACTCGAGCCCCTCCATGCTCACGGCTGCCGGTCGGACGATCCTCGAACAAGATCCGAACAGTCCTGGTTCGCTCGGGATCGCCATCTCAGAGGCAGTTGAAGCTGCGGTTCAGGATCCCACGATCCGCTATGCGCTCGGCAGCGTTTTGAACCACGTACTTCTGCACCAGACGATCATCGGAGAGGAGACCCTCCGTCAGTTCGAGAAGATCGGTGAGTCGCCCGACGTGATCGTGGCTTGCACGGGGGGTGGCTCGAACTTCTCCGGGCTCAGCTTCCCGTTCCTTCGCGAGAAGATGGCGGGCAAGATCAACCCGACCATCCGCGCTATCGAGCCGGCCGCCTGCCCGTCGTTCACCAAAGGCGTCTATGCCTACGACTACGGCGACACGGCGGGGATGACTCCTTTGATGAAGATGCACACCCTCGGCCACGATTTCATACCGGACCCGATCCATGCAGGCGGCTTGCGCTACCACGGCATGTCGCCGTTGCTCTCGCACATCTACGAGCTCGGGCTCATCGAAGCGACCGCGATCGGCCAGGTCGAGTGTTTCGAGAGCGCCATCCGGTTCGCACGGACCGAGGGGATCATTCCTGCTCCCGAACCGACCCACGCCATTGCCGCGGCCATACGGGAAGCCGAGGCATGCAAGGAATCTGGAGAGGAGAAGGTCATCCTCACCGCGGTGTGCGGGCACGGACACTTCGATCTGGCTTCCTACGACAAGTTCCTGGCCGGAGAGATCATCGACTACGACTATCCCGAAGCAAAGGTCGCAGAAGCCCTGGCGCACTTGCCCGAGGTGTAAGGAGCTGAGGAGGAGTCGGACGATCTGCGATCTGCGATCGAGGTTTTAGGTTCTACGTTGTAGGTTCTAACCGGCGCCCCTTATCGCCTATTGCCTGCTGCCTGCTGCCTACTGCCTACTGCCATCCGCGACGATCTGCGATCTGGTTTCAGGTTCTACGTTGTAGGTTCTAACCGGCGCCCCTTATCGCCTATTGCCTGCTGCCTGCTGCCTACTGCCTACTGCCATCCGCGACGATCTGCGATCTGGTTTCAGGTTCTACGTTGTAGGTTCTAGCCGGCGACGCGTGCCCGTGATGGGATAGACGCCTCCCGACGGACCACAACCCAGAACCTAAAACTCAGAACCTCCTGCAAAACTCAGAACCTATAACTCAGAATCTCTTGCAATAACTCAGAATCTCTTGCTGAACCTCTTGATTTTGACCCTCCCTTTAATGGCATTTGTCTGCTTGACTGGGGTTTACGAAAACGGGGAACCCACTTGACGGCTGCCGTCCACTCTTTTCACATCCCGGTAATGGGCACAGGCTTCACGATCGACACTCCGTTGAAGGTTGCCCGTTTCGGCATCTCGTCTGTGATTCAGATCGTCGACGACATGCTCATCGAGCAGATGCGCAAGTTCCACAGTGAGCTGGCGGGAGAGACCTACGAGGAGATCCCCGACGACGCCGACGATGCGCGAGCCAGGCGGATCACCGCCTACCTCGATCTCGTTCAGACTCAGGTAGCGCAGCAGATCCGTTCCATGCAGTTGATGCTGTTCGAAGCCGGTAACGACCTCACGAAGTACTTCGAGATGCTGCCCACCGGACCCCTCCGCCAGGCCTACCAGCGAATGAGGGAGAGCCGCGATGAGTCAGAGCGCGACCGCCTCCAGGATCTGCTGCGGCGCCACGTCACGGCAGGCTCGATCGACGTCAACCTCATGACCAAGGTCGATCGCGACGCCTACCAGGACGGAATGAAACAAGCACCCGAGTTGAGCGACGCGCTATCCGGCTTGCGCGGCTTCGCCCGCAGCACCCTGCGCTCGGCAGTCGTTTTCTCCGCCGGGCTCAACCCCAGGTTGTACAACTACCTGACTCAGTTCGACGACTTCTACCCGGACGACCAGGGCGAACTGCGGAAACAAATCGTCCTCAAGGTGAGCGACTTTCGCTCCGCCCTCATCCAGGGGAAGTACCTCGCCAAGCGGGGCCTGTGGGTATCGGAGTTCCGGGTCGAGTCTGGGCTCAACTGTGGCGGTCACACTTTCCCAACCGCCGGAAAGCTGCTCGGACCGATCCTCGACGAGTTCAAGAAGAGGCGCGCAGAGCTCATCGAGACACTTCACTCGATGCGTAACCGCGGCCTCGAAGAGACGGACCGGTCCCCCGTCGCAGACCCACCCGAGCTGCGAATCACCGTCCAGGGTGGGATCGGCACCGCAGAAGAGCACCGGCAGATAGTTGAGTATTTCAACGTGGACTCCGCAGGGTGGGGCACCCCATTTCTCCTGGTTCCAGAAGTCACGAACGTTGATGACCAGCATTTGGTGAAGCTGCAGGAGGCCACCGGCGACGATGTCTATCTCAGCAACTCCTCACCGTTCGGCATACCGTTTTGGAGCCTGCGCACGTCGGAGAGCGAGAGAAACCGCCGCGACAAGATCGAGAAGGGCCGCCCGGGCAGCGCTTGCCCGAAGGGATATCTCGCTCTCTCCAATACCGAGTTCAGCGAAGAGCCGATCTGCGTTGCGTCGCGGACCTACCAGGTCCAGAAGCTCGCCCACCTCGATCAGGAGGGCTACTCACCGGAACAACTCGCGGTAGTTCGTGAGGACATCCTGGCGAAAACATGCTTGTGCCGGGATCTAGCCGGCGGAGCCGAGGGAAAGAACGCCATCAAGAACCGGTCGCACACATCAATCTGCACCGGTCCGAATATCGTGAACTTCTCGAAGCTGGCCAGCCTCCGCGAAATGGTCGACCATATCTATGGGCGGGCCCAGCTCATGTCGCAGCCCGGGCGTCCCCACATGTTCATCCGCGAGGCAGAGCTCTACCTCGACTTCGTCAATAAGGAACTCGATCGTTTCGTGCTCGATCTCTCACCGCGCAAGGCGAGCTACTTCGATGAGTACAAGGCGAACCTGATCGAAGGACTCGACTACTACACGACGATCGCCGAAGAGCTTGGCACCGGACCCGAATTCCTCACGCAGCTAGCCGAACTCCGCGGTCAAGCCGAGCGCATTGCAGCTCCGGCACTCGTCTGACCGCCCGCCGGCGATTTGGCGGCAGTTGACGTCATCCCAGGTTGCCGACCACCACGAACACGCAACCCGCCAGCAGCACCGACGTGAGTAATAGAGATCCCCACTCGTGGCGGCGAGCGTGGAGACCCATCGCTCCCACCATGACGGCAGCCAGACCCCCGGCAGCGACGGGCACCACCGGGTCGAAGGCGTCGACCAGAGTCGGGAACACCAGGCCGATCGCTCCCGCGATTTCCAGCCATCCGACCAGCCGGTAGCGACCCGCCGGCACGTCTCCGATCCAGCCGATGCGTGCCCGCCCCTGCTCATACGGAACGATCAACTTCATTGCACCGGTCGCCAGGAACAACATTCCGAGGAAGAAGGCGACAATCCAGGCGGTGCCGGTCACCCTCCAACCACGTCGAGGAGCGGCACAAACGAATCCAGCGCCTCCAGTACCTCCTCCGGCGGCCCCTGCGGGAGTCCCAGCACGGCCCGGCCGATCCCGGAGGCGGCCAGCGGCTCTAAGGCACTGGCGTTCGGAGGAGCCATAAACAGACCAAGCTCGATGGAAGCCGGGTCGCGCCCCGCTCGCTCGGCAGCCAGTCGCAGGTCGTCCAGCCGGTCGCCAAACGAGTGCCTCCCGGCGATCGGCATCCATCCGTCGCAGAATTCAACGATGTGCTCTATCGTTTTCGGACCCGCCGCCCCACCGAGGATGACCGGAGGATGCGGCTTCTGGACGGGTTTTGGCCACGACCAACTCGGCTCGAAATCGACGTGGTCGCCATGAAACTCCGCCTCGTCCTTGGTCCACAACTCCTGCATGGCCAGGATGTTCTCGCGGAGCACCGCACGCCGCTCGGTGTACTGGAGGTCGTGATCGGCCATCTCCTCCTTGTTCCACCCATAGCCGATGCCGAACAACACACGTCCGCCGGAGATCAGATCGAGGGAGGCGACCTCCTTGGCCAGCCAGAGTGGGTCTCGCTGAGCTACGAGTGTGATTCCGGTGGCCAACTTGAGAGTCGAAGTGACCGCGGCTGCCGCGGCCAGTGCCACGAACTGGTCGTGGGTTCTCCAGTAGTAGTCGGGGAGGGGGGCGGCCCCGGCCACGCCACCCCTGGGGGTTCGCCTGCTGACCGGGATATGACTGTGTTCCGGGAACCACAACGATTCGAACCCCCGCTCTTCAACTGCCCGGGCCAGATCGACAGGCTGCAGCGTCGTGTCCGTTGGGAATATCGCTACGCCGAGATGCATCGTTCTCCTGTCTCCGAAAGCCACTGAAGCCTAGAAGCCGCAAGGCGGGTTGGCGGTGCCAGGATGGTTAGGACGTTGACAGGGCAGCCCGCCGGGCGGTTCGGAGCCGGGCGCACCTCGACGTCAGAAGGCGGTACCGGCCAGTGCGTTGAGGGCCACTCGTAACCCGTGTCGATCGGCAGGCGCCTCGACGGTGCTCTTCAACCGGTGCGTTGGCCTGGGACGGCGGTCGAGCCAGAACAAGCCGGTGGATCGGGAAGCTTCATCCGAGGCGGCCAACCAGACGATGGTGTCTGCTCCCTGTTCGGAAGTCCGCAGAAACGGCTTGGTGACCCGGCGGAAGGTCGGAAGCGAATCCTCAACCCCCGGAGTGTCGGCCCAGCCGGGGTGCATCGCGTGGACCACGACACCACGATCCGCCAGTTGCTCAGCCCACAGCTCGGTGAGAATCACCTGACCACGTTTCGCCCGGGCATACGCGATCGAACCCTTGTACTCACCGCGCCTGGACTGAAGATCGCGCACTCTGATCCGCTGCGTGTACATGCCACCCGATGACACATTGATGATGCCGGAGGGTGCGGAGGTTTCGAGACGGGGAATCAACAGATTGGTGAGCACGAAGTGACTCAGGAGGTTCGTGGCGAGCGTTAGTTCGATACCGGCTGCGGTCTCGGATCGCTTGGTGAACAGGGCGCCGGCGTTGTTGATCAACACATCGATCCTGGGTTCACCTGCCAGGAGAGCATCGGCGAGTTCGCGCACCGATCCGACATCGGAATGATCGGCAACGTACACCGCCAGGTCGTCGTTAGCGGTGGCCGCGCGGATCTCCCGGCGGGCCGTCTCGAGCTTTGCCTCGGAACGCCCGACCAGACATAGGCGAGCGCCGAGACCGGCCAGTCGTTCCGCCGCCGCCCGGCCCAGCCCTGACGTCGAACCGGTGACGACAATCGTTTTCCCTTCGAGCGTGGGAAGCTCACGAGGCCACCTGCGGCTCCGAAGGGCAAAACCGATATTGGTGAAGCTCCCGATCACCGTCCGATCGAGCACATCATCCAAATCGAGGGAGCTGGAGACGCCCACGGCTACGCGCCGAACCATGAGACAACCGGGTCCGCCTCAGATTGAGCCACCCCACCGGACACTTCTCGAGTGATGACCAATCCCTTGAGGCCTTCTGGATCGATGTGGAACGGAACGATGGTGGGACGGTTCCCGAGAACACCTGCCGAGATCACTCTGTCATCGATCACGGCCCAGAGCTGGTAGGTCAGGTCATCTGGGAGCTGCTCGAGAGTGCTCTGATATACGTAGCCGGTTCCATCCGGCAGGACCACGATCAACATCGCTCCAGCCGTCCCTTCAGCGGTCAATGTGGCAACCTGCGCGCCCGGGTCGTCGAGCGCCACCGTGACTGCCTGCTCGAGGGGATTACCGGCTTGTGCCGAGGCCAGCGTGGTGATCTCTTGCTCCTGAGCCGCCACCCGGGTGTTGAGGTCGTCGATCTGGTTCGCTTGAGAGAACACTGCGCCGCCCAGCAGCACAACCATGGCCGCGGCCACCCCGGCCACCCAGCGGAAGGGTTTTTGGCCCGTGTTGCGAGGCGAGCCTGTCAAAGGGATGACGTTGGCGAACCTGGGCTGTTGGGCGTCCAGCGTGCCGGCAATCCGAGCCCAGATCCGATCGGGGGCAGGCTCCATGTCTGCGCTCAGCGTGGCCAGCACCGTGTGGTGCTCGTCTACCTCGGCCCGGCAGACCTCACACACCTGAAGATGCTGCTCGACGAGGTCACGTTCGGGCGCGTCGATGGCGTCCAGGGCATACACCCCGAGCAGATCTTCGATATCCGTGTACTCGTCGTGTTGTGTCATGCGTTGCTCACACCTGCAGCATCGAGCGATACGCGAAGCCGTTTCAATCCGGACCTGATCCGGCTCTTCACCGTTCCTTCGGGCTCGCCGAGGATCTCGGCGACCTCCCGATAGGAGTGTCCGCCGAAGTAGGCAAGTTCGATCGGTCGACGCTCGCCTTCTCCCAGGGTGGAAAGGGCCCCTTGAATGCTTTCGGCAAGGGCCATATCCCAAACTTCTTCCTCAACGTCCTGGCCCAAACCGGGATCCAGCCGGGCGTCTTTGTCCTCCCTTGTACGGCGCGCCGACTCTGAGCGGATGAGATCGATGCTGCGCCCGTGAGTATGGGCGAGGAGAAACGAACGCAACGATCCGCGACCGGCATCGAATTTCTCGGGATCATTCCAGAGGCGCAGGAAGACCTCTTGTGTGATCTCCTCCGCCAGGGTGTCATCCCGCAGGAGGCGACGCGCCAGGCCGTGAACGGCTCCGGAGTGCCGACGGTATGCCTCGCCGAGCGCCTCCTGGGAGAAGCGGCCGATAGCCGTGACCAAGGGAGCGTCGGCGAGCGCTGACAGTTCTGTTGGACGCATTGCAGCGGCCCCTTCCGAAGAAAACCCTCGGCCGCCCCGTGTTTCTATCACTAAGTGTCATCCATGTCCACCGGCGCCTCCGTAGATCACCTGTATGAAGCCCGAAATACGGGCGCCAACTACAAGGAGAAGCCATGCGCAATCTCGGACGCATATTCATAGTGGCAGTGTTGCTGCTGGCCCTGCCGGCCGGTGCGGCCCTCGCCCAGACCACCGACGGTACCGTTTCCGTCCTACACGGAATCCCCGGCGACGGTGGATTCCCGGTCGACATCTACGTCAACGGCGACTACAGCGCCCCATTCATCCCGGGTTTGACCTTCGGCAACTTCGCCGGGCCTGTCACCCTGCCGGCTGCCGACTATTCGATTGAGATCTACGGCGCCGGAGCCGACCCTGCGAGCACCGACCCGGCGCTCGGACCATTGGTCGTGACCCTCCCGGCCGGAGCGAACGCCACTATCGAGGCCCACCTCGACGAGGCCGGTGCCGCCACCGCCTCCGTGTTCGTCAATGACATCTCAGAAATCGCCGCCGGCGATACCCGCCTGACGGTGCGTCACACTGCAGCCGCCCCGACCGTCGACGTGCTCGCCAATGACGGCGTCCTCTTCGCCGGCTTGAGCAATCCGAACGAAGCTGCCGGCGACGTTCCTGCCGCAACGTACAACGCCAAGGTCGTACCCACCGGCGCAACCGATCCGGTCGTATTCGAGGCAGACCTCGACTTGGCTGAGGGAACCTCAACCATCGTCTACGCCATCGGCTCGCTCGAAGGCGGAAGCTTCACGGTGGCGGTTCAGACCATCTCGGGTCTTGGAGCTGCTCCCACCGGTGTTCCCACCGGCGACGCTGGACTGGCTTCAGACGGCTTCCCGCTCGCCCTGGCGCTCGCTGGCGGCATGGCGCTGATCGGCCTGGCCGGCTCCGGGGTTGCTCTCACCCGCCGTTCCGGCAAGTAGCGAACATACCGGGCAAACCCCGGGGAGGCCCCAGCGGCCCCCCCGGGGTTTTCTACACTTCTTTCATGTCCCGCCGCACCCTCACGTACGCGTTCACGATCAGCCTCATCACCTTGATGGCCGTGGCCGCCATGTTTGTCGGCACCGGCCGATCCGGTGAAGCCGGTGATGTCGCTGCAGTTGAGGCGTCTCTTGGTCATCCGGTGGCGAGCACCACCCCCTCCACCGCTACCAGCACGACCGCCGGCCTCCCTCCCCCATCCGATGCAGTTCGACCTTCTTCCACCGTACCCATCTGGCCGGGCAGGCTCTCTGACACACAAGTCGAGGAAGCCATCCTCCCCGTGGTGCTGACCGTCGGCTCGATCGATGTCGAGGCTCCGATCATCCCAACGGGCGTAGATGCCCGCACGGGCCAGATGGCAGTACCCCGCAACGTCACCGAGGTCGCCTGGTACGAGTTTGGACCTCGCCCTGCCGAGAGTGGCTCCGCGGTGCTTGCCGCCCACGTCGATCTGGCGAATCAAGGACCCGGTGTGTTCTTTCGTCTACGAGACGTCGATCCGGGTGACATCGTTGCCGTCGGGTTCAGCGACGGTTCGGTACGTCGGTTTCGGGTCGAAGCAAGGACTATCTACCAAAAGGACGAACTGCCACTCGACACGATCTTCGCCAGGGAGGGTTCACCGGTCCTGACGCTGATCACCTGTGGTGGAGGGTTCAGTGAATCGGCGGGTAGCTACGACAGCAACGTCGTCGTCTTTGCAGTTCCAATACCTGACCGGGAAGTCGGGTTCGTTCGGTAGGCGTCCCACGACGTTGCGCCGGAGTGCAACGGAGGTCAGATCAAGTCACATTCCGAGCTCTGGCCGCCTGGTAGGCGAGGATTGTCGTTTCTCTGGCGATGGCGTGGTCGACGAGTGGCGGCGGGTAGTCCCGGCCGATGGTGACTCCGTACTCTGCCAACTCCAGGCCACCGGCCTCCCACGGGGCGTGGATCAGGTGCTTCGGAACAGAGGCGAGTTCCGGAACATAGCGTCGGATGTACGCGCCATCCGGATCGAATCTACGGCTCTGGGTGACGGGGTTGAACACCCGGAAATAGGGGGCCGCGTCTGCTCCGGTTCCCGCCACCCACTGCCAGTTGCCGGCGTTCTGGGCCGGATCGGCATCGAGCAACAACCGGCGGAAATGCCGCTCTCCCCAACGCCAATCGATGAGAAGGTCCTTGACCAGGAACGAAGCCGTCACCATCCGCACCCGGTTGTGCATCCATCCGGTCTCGATCAGCTGCCGCATACCGGCGTCAACGATGGGATATCCGGTGTTGCCCGTCTGCCATGCTTCGAACTCGCCGAGGTCGTTGCGCCAGGCGATCCCGTCGTAGTCGGACCGCAGGTTGGTAGTCGCCATCGCCGGGAAGACCACCAGCAGATGGGCATAGAAGTCTCGCCAGGCGAGCTGTCGGATGAATGGCTCTGCCCGCCGGCCGGACAGATGACGGATGATCGTCCGCGGGCTGATGGTTCCGAACTTCAAGTCGACCGACAGCATCGACGTGCCGTTCGTGTCCGGCCGATTCCTCTCTGCCTCGTACATGTCAACGTCGAAGGCACGCAGGCGACCGAGCGCCCCCTCTTCGCCCGGGGTCAGAACCGGAGCGATCCCGGACGGCGCTAGGCCGTCTCCCGGATCGGCGAGCACCGCCGCATTACCTGCCTCCGGCCACGGCTGCCACTCCGTTGCCGACCATTTGCGCCAGAAGGGCGTGAACACCCGGTAGGTCTCCCCACCGGCGGTGACGACTGCCCCGGGCGGGTGAACGAGGGACCCGTGGTACGTGGCAATCTCCCCGGCGATCCGTTCCCGGACCTGTGCGTCCCTGCGCCGGCTGAAGGAGGAAACGTCCTCGTTCCAGTAGATGGTTTGATGGTTCCGCGCCGCCGCCGGCACCAGCGCGGCCGGATCACCGGTCAGTACTTTCAGTCGCCCGCCCATCGCGGTGAGTTGTCCGTCGAGCGCGGAAAGATTGGCCTCCAGTTGGATCCGGCGGTGAGCCGGGGCGCGGTCCCACAGCCGGGGATCGACCACGAAGAGCGCCTGCACGATCTCGTGATCAGACGTCGCGGCCGACCAGGCCGGGTTGTCGGACAGGCGGAGATCTTTGCGAAACCAGACAAGACCCGAACTCAATTGCCATCCAATCATCGTGGCTCGGCGGCAGCCTACCGAGCACGGGTGGGATAGCGGGCCTCCGACCGCTAGATTCACTCCTTGTGTGTGCCGAGCCGGCAGGAGAGGCCATGATCGCCTCAGTTGACCAGGCCCCGGAGTCCGGTGTCCGCTGTTCATCCCGCGATCGTCGTTGACGGCACGCGTCGTGGCGGGGACGGCAGCAGTGATAGCGACGAGCTACGCATGGCCGACTGCCGCGAATGTGAAGCAAGGCAACGGGAGGACCGATGACCAGACAAATAGACCGTCCCCCGGCCTGGGTCGCCGACGCCATCTTCTATCAGATCTTTCCCGATCGGTTCGCATCGTCCGATCGCGTTGACAAGCCACCCAATCTGGAAGACTGGGACAGCCCGCCGACCATCTTCGGCTACAAGGGCGGGGATCTGCTCGGCATCGCTGAGAAGCTCGACTACCTGGTCGACCTGGGCATCAACGCCCTCTATCTCAATCCGATCTTCTCGTCGGCTTCAAACCACAGATATCACACCTGGGACTACTACCAGATCGACCCAATGCTGGGAGGTGAAGCTGCCTTTGACGAGCTCCTCGATGCCTGCCACGGAAGCGGCATTCGCGTTGTGCTCGATGGGGTGTTCAACCATTGCGGCCGGGGGTTCCTGCGATTCAACGATCTGCTCGAGAATGGAGAGAGCTCGGCTTGGTTGGACTGGTTCATCATCGAAAGCTGGCCCCTCCACGCCTACGACGGCAAGCACCCCGGCTACCAGGCCTGGTGGGGCAACGCGGCCCTCCCCAAGTTCAACACCGACAACCCGCAGGTCGCCGAGTATCTCCTCAATATCGGGGAGTACTGGGCTCGGCGGGGTATCGACGGCTGGCGGCTCGACGTGCCGAACGAGATCACAACCGAGGGATTCTGGGAGCAGTTCCGGGAGCGAGTGCGGGCAATCAACCCGGATCTCTATATCGTCGGAGAGATCTGGGAGGACGCCACCGACTGGATCGTGCGCGGCGATCGGTTCGATGGAACGATGAACTACCACTTCGGGGGCAGGACGATTGCCTTCACGGCCGGAGACCGGGTCAACGCTCAACTGGCCGCCGGACTCCCCTTCCCGGTGGCGCCGGCGCTCGACGCGCCGGCCTACGGGGACGCTGTTGAGGAACTCCTGGGGAGGTATCCGCGTCACGCCCACCTGGCCAACCTCAACCTGCTCGGTTCTCACGACACGGCGCGGGTGCTCAGCGTGGCGGGCGGCGACATCGACTCGGTGATTCTGTCGACTCTCCTGAACTTCACCTTCCCCGGCGCCCCCTCGATCTACTACGGCGACGAGATCGGGCTCAGCGGTGGCAATGATCCGGGATCACGCGGCGCATTCCCATGGAAGCGCACCGACCTGTGGAACGACCGTTTGCTGCGCGCCCACCGATCGCTGGTCGCCCTGCGACGAAAACACCGCGTGCTGCGCCACGGCGAGTACCGCAGGTTGCCGGCCGAGGACGGCTCCTCGTTGTATACCTTCGTGATGGAAGATGGCCAAGAACAGCTTCTCATCGCAGTGAATACATCCGACCTCGGATCCTCGGCCACGATCGTCGATGAGCTCCTCGGAACCGGGTTCAGGACGCTGTGGGGAACTGGCGGCATCAAATCGACCGACGGAGAGATCCATATTGCGTTGGCCCCCCGGACAGGCGCGGTATGGGAAATCACAGGTAATAGGTAATAGGTAATAGGCAATAGGCAACACGCGTTCCTCCCCGCTCAAAGCGGGGGAGGTGCCGAGTCGACGATCGATGTGAATGGATTCGACCAGCCAAACCAACGCGGGCCGATTCATATCGACCAGCGGAGGGGGCAACAAACCCCAGACCAAACCGGCCAGCCCCCCTCCCCTCCGCTCCGCTCCGGGACTCCCCCCACTCCGTGAGGGGAGAACGCCGACCAGCAGGAGGACATCACCGCCGCCACAGCCCCCAACCACCAGCGCGTTCCTCCCCCGCTGAAAGCGGGGGAGGTGCCGAGTCGACGATCGATGTGAATGGATTCGACCAGCCAAACCAACGCGGGCCGATTCATGTCGACCAGCGGAGGGGGCAACAAACCCCAAACAAAGACCTCACCAGCCCCCCTCCCCTCCGCTCCGCTCCGGGACTCCCCCCACTCCGTGAGGGGAGAACGCCGACCAGCAGGGGGACATCACCGCCGCCACAGCCCCCAACCACCAGCGCGTTCCTCCCCCGCTGAAAGCGGGGGAGGTGCCGAGTCGGCGAGGCGGAGGGGGCAAAACACCTCTTGCAGCCCAGAGAGCCAGCGGAAGTGCGCACTCACCCGGCGGTGCGGAGCGCCTCCGTTGGCGACATGCGGGCGGCCCGGATGGCCGGATACAGGCCGGCGATCGCGCCAATGACCAGCGCGGCTGCGATCCCACCGCCGATGGCAATAGGTGGCACGAGCGCAGACCAGCCGCGAATGCTGGCGTAAGTGGTAGTCACCGCCACGCCCGCCAAGACCCCACCGATTCCTCCGATGCCGGACAGCAGCAGGGCCTCACCGAGGAACTGCGAAGCGATGTGCCGCTTGGTCGCGCCCAGAGCACGACGAAGCCCGATTTCAGCCCTTCGTTCCAACACCGAGATGACCATCACGTTGGCGATTCCGACCCCTCCAACGAGAAGCGCAACCGCGCCCAGCCCGAGAAACAGCGCCGTCAACGCATCATCGGCAGCCTCCTTGGCCTCCAATGCATCGGTGGGGCGGGCGACTTCGATTTCCTCCGGGTTCTCCGGATTGGCAGTAGCAGCCATCACGCCCATCACCGCATCGACCTGGTCGGGGTCGACGCGAACGAGGATGCGAGTCGGCACTCCGTCAGCGTCGAGGTAGTCGGCGGCCGCGTCGAGACCAACCATGGCAGCACGGTCGAGATCCGGAGCCAGCTCGAACTCCTCGAGGATGCCGATCACCGTGAACCACTGATCACCGAGCCACACCTGCTCGGTACCGGTCACCTCGGTGACCCCCAATCGCTCGGCGGCAACAGAACCGAGCACCGTCGTCGGATAGGCGCCCGTCGCGGCATCTAGCCACTGGCCATCGGCGACGTCGCCGGCCAGAGTGTCGAGCAACGTCAGGTCCACGGCCTGAACGGAGACACCACCGGTCTGTCCCTCCGGGATGTAGTCGGTTCGATATACGTTGGCGTCATCGACCGCACTCACCACAGTGGTGGTCTCGACCGGTCCGATCTGAGCGATCATCCCGGCCGCTTCTTCGGGGAGTTCTCCCGAGCCGATCCCGATTCCGGTTCCGGCCTCCACGGTCAGCAGGTTCGTCCCGAGCCGGTCGAGTTGCGACAGCAACTCCGACTTCGACGACTCAGACAGCCCGAGTACGCCGACCATCGCCGCAATGCCGATCAATATGCCGAGGGCAGAAAGCGCCGTTCGCAGCTTGCGGGTCCGGAGTCCGACCGTCGCAGTCCTCCCCAGGTCCCGCGGATGGAGGCTGCTCGGCTTGAGGGTGGTTGCCATCAGGCAACGTCCTTCCAGGAGGTGTCGTATTCGATCTGTCCGTCGCGAAGACCAACGGAGCGAGGGAAATGCTCGGCAATCTCGGGGTTGTGGGTGATCACCACGATGGTCGTGCCACTCTCATTCAGTTCCTCGATGAGTTCGACAATTGCATCAGATGTCTTCGAGTCGAGGTTGCCGGTTGGTTCATCCGCCAGCACGATCGAGGGATTGCCGATCAAGGCCCTGGCGGTCGCCACTCGTTGACGCTCGCCGCCGGACAACTTGGTGGCAACGTGGTCGAGGCGGTGACCCATGCCGGCCCTGCGCAGCGCGACTTCGGCCATGTCGCGACGAGTGCGAAGTGGCAGGCCGGTATACAACAAACCATCTGCCACATTGTCGAGTGCCGTGAACCCGCTCAGCAGGTGGAACTGCTGGAACACGAAGCCGATATGGTGAGCGCGCAGCGACGACATGTCTCTGTCCGACAGTCGGGAGACCTGGTAGCCCGCCACCGTGACCTCGCCGGAGGTCGGTCGATCCAGGGTTCCCATGATGTGCAGCAGAGTCGATTTGCCGGATCCAGACGGGCCGACCACCGCGACGAGTTCGCCTGAGTTGACTGCGAAGCTCACACCACGGAGAGCACGAACCACCGGCGTCGTCGGGTACTCCTTGAACACATTGTTCAGGGAAAGAACCGGCTCAGACGGCATCACGGCACCACCACCCGATCGCCCGCTTGCACCTCGCTGCTGGTGATCTCGACGAGGCCGTCGGCAAAGAACCCGGGGTCGACGGCCACCAGTTGCGGGCTTGCCCCGCCCGTGTCGACTCTCACGGCGTAGCCACCTTCGGTCAGCGCCACGAGCGAAGATACGGGGACTGCCAGCACGTTCTCAACCGACTCGGAGATCACGTCGACATCGACCGGTGCTTCATCGAGGCCATCGGCCACGGAGGGATCGATGAGTTCCACGATCACTTCGAACACAGCCTGGTTGCCCTGGTCGACAGAAGCGGTAGTAGCGACGGAGGCCACGACACCGGGCGTCTCTGAGAAGTCCGGCATCACGATGATGACTTCATCGCCGACCGAGACAATGCCCTGATTGCGGGCAGGCAGGTCGAGGCGGACCACCTTCTCGGACGATGAAACTGCCAGGACGGGGCTGCCGGCACCGACGCGGCTGCCGACCGAAGCCAGCCGGTCGCTCACACGCACAGCACCCTCCAGGAACACAATCTCACCTAGGTCGACGACGCCATCCTCAGGGAGTCCTGTTGCAGCCTGCCAGTCGAGCACGGCAATCCGGGTCTCATCGGTGAATGTGCCGTCCACGATGCCGGGATTGAACCCGAGAGCGTTGAGTGCGGCTTCAAGTTGCTCGACGTCGGCACCCGCCATTGCCTCACCGGTGATGAGAGTGACGGCCGGACTCCCCGTGCCGGTGGAATCCCCGATCGCCGCACCGCTCCGAACCTGGGCAGGGCCCGGGATGAAGACCACCTCGCCCAGGTCGACGACCCCGTCGACTTCAGCGCCGATGTCTTCTTGCCAGGCTTCCACGATCTGCGCAGTGTTGTAGGTGAATTCTTGATCGACGGTCACGGTCTCGCCGGAGTCATAGCCGAGCGCGATCAGTGCCGCCTCGAGCTGCTGGACGTCATCTCCTTCGAGGCTGGTCGAGGCATCGCGCAAGGTCCGGTAGGCCGGAACATCACCGTAGAGCACGACCACCGGCTCGCCGTTGACCCGGTACAGGACATCACCCTGCTCGATCGCGGTCCCCGGTTCGACGATGCCAGTGATGGTTCCCACCAGCCGGCCCGGCACGCTCATGCTGTCGACACCAATAGCCAGATCGCGATAGGCGGGCGCCTCGCCGTAGAGGAGCACGACGGGTTCTCCGTCAATGCTGAACAACACGTCACCCTGCTCGACCCTCTCGCCGGCGGTCGCCGCGCTCGTGACGGTGCCTGCGAACTGGGTCGTCACAGGATCGCCGTCCACGGTGCCGAGCGTGCCGTCGAAGCTCTCCGTTTGCACGAGATCGGTGATGACCGCCTCACCGTAATTCAGTTGGATGGCCGTGACCGCAGTCGAATCGGAAGGAGCCTCGTTGGCCATGAGTACCGCAGCACTGGCCGCGCCGGCGACGACCAGGAGGCCGACCCCCCACCACATCCAGCGTCCACGTCGCCGCACTGTGTCTGTGGTTTCTCCCTCACCCTCGGGCGAGGAGTCTTCATCTGGTGGCATGTGTGACTCCGATATGACTTTGGTATCGCTCATCTTGCATCCTCTCGCGTTCTGATCGCAATCAGAGTCGGCCGGGGCCAGAGCTCACGCTGCGGAGACCGGGATCGTCTATCTCCACACCGTTTCGTCTAACGGCGAATTCTCACTGCCCCCCGGAGGATGCCCGGTAGATCTAAGGCAGATCTGGAAACAACCTGAGAGTTCAGTGAGAAAGGAATCGACGCGTACTCGGTACTCGGGCTACGGGCGGTTGCCGGTCGTAGCCCCCCCTCTGTCACGTTCGCAGCGGACCGCCATCCGTAGGTCTAAGACCTGTCAGGACACGTCGCTGGATATCGACCTGTGAGAGGGACGAACCCCGAACCGCCGCTCAGGCGGCTCGAACTCGGCTTCCAGCACAGACTGAATAGCGAAGATGCTGTCAGTCCGCACAGGGGCAAACAGCTTGGAATCTTCGACTTCTGCATCGGAGCGCAAATCGATCTCGACCAGCCCGCACGATCTGCAGACCTGGCGTTGAAGTCCGCCACCCACGTCGGACTGACGTCCGAACGCGTGCATACCCTTTTTGCAGTTCGATTTGTGCCGCACTCGAGCCTCCCTTGCTCCCCAAGGACCACGTCAACCTACCAGTGGCAGTTCACGCTTCCGTGGATTCGCCGCCCGCCCGGCCGCGATCCGCAGCATCAATCATAGCCACTCTTAGTAGGGATCGCAATGCTTAGCGCGGTCGTCTTGTGAGAGGCCACAAGGCCTCAGCAGAACCAGATGTCGACGGAGATCAGCCCCGGCGAGCGACTCAGCGCTCGAGGTTCGAGTTCATTTCTTGAATACCGAGTCGGCCAGGATCATCGAGATATCACGGACCCGCATCTCTGACCCCAGTTCTTTGACACCGTCGTCGATCATGACGTAGCAGTAGGGGCATCCGACTGCCACCTCGTCGGCGCCGGTAGCGATGGCTTGCTCGGCGCGCTCAACATTCACCTTCTTGCCGGTCTGCTCTTCCATCCAGAAACGAGCTCCGCCGGCCCCGCAGCACATCGCGTTGGTGCCGTTCCGCTCCATCTCCACTAGAGACGCACCCGATGCGGACACGACCTCCCGTGGCGCCAAATAGACGTCGTTGTGACGGCCCAGATAGCAGGGATCGTGGAAGGTTATCTGTGGGGTGGTCCCGGTCGCCGCCGCCGTGTCGAGTGAGCCCTTCCCGACCAACTCCATGAGCAGCTGGCTGTGGTGAACGACCTCGTAGTCACCGCCGAGCTGGGGATAATCGTTGGCAAGCGAGTTGAAGCAATGTGGGCACTGCGTGATCACCCTCTCAACCCCAAGATCATTGAGTGTCTCGATATTCGACAAGGCGAGCTGCTGATAGAGGTACTCGTTGCCGGAACGGCGGGCCGGATCGCCCGTGCACGACTCCTTCGGGCCCAGTATGGCGAAATCGATCCCGGCCTCGTGCAGCAAACGGGCTGTCGCCTTCGTGACCTCGACGTTGCGGTCGTCGAAGGACCCGGCACATCCAACCCAGTAGAGGTAGTCGGCCGATTCGACCCCATCGTCACCGAGCACCTTGACCTTAAAGTCCAGGTCTTTGGCCCAGTCCATACGATTCTGCTGACTGAGGCCCCAGGGATTCCCCTGGTTCTCGAGAGCAACGAACGCCTTTCCGAGTTCGGTCGGGAAGTCGGCTTCCATCAGTGCCTTGTAGCGCCGCATATCGAGGATCTTGTCGAGGATTTCGATGTTGACGGGGCAAATGGCATCACACGCTCTACACGTAGTGCACGACCACAGTTCCTCAGGAGTCACCCGATCGAACAAGCTGCCGGCGTCGATCGTGATCTCCGCATCCATGGAGACGGGCGTAGAGATCCGCGCCGGTGCAGTCGACGCCGCCACCTCCCCGACCTTCAACACCATCTCGCGGGGATCGAGCGGCTTCCCGGTCATGTTGGCAGGACACACGCTCGTGCAACGGCCGCACACGGTGCAGGCGTCTGTATCGAAGATCTGCTTCCAGGTGAGGTCCGTGATCACAGAAGCACCGAGCGATTCGATGTCGGTTGCTTCCATCAAGTTCGGAAGCGCCTTCATCGCCCCTTTGGGTCGGTCCTTCGGCGCCAGGAACATGTTGGCCGGTGAGGTCACCATGTGCCGGAGCTTGGTCGTGGGCAGGATCACGAGGAACCAGACAAACGTGATTACGTGGAAGATCCAGAAGAACTGATGCCATCCCGCAGCGGCGGAGGCAGGGAACAGCGAACTCAACGGGTACCCGACGAACGACCACACTTCGAAGTCAGGCCGGCCGTCAACTGCGATCCGGGCCGCCTCCGTGAAGATCCCGGTCACCCCGATCAGACCGAGCACCGTGAGAATCCACGCATCTTCCGCTTTCGTCTTTGATCGGAGCCGCCAGGGTGCTTGGCCATATCTCCGGATGACGGCCCACACAACGCCGACCACCAGCGCGATTGCCGCCGCGTCGAGAATCGCCGAGTACACCTTGTAGAACGTGCCACTCAAGAACTTCAAACCATCCGGAAGGAGATGATCGATCTCGAGCGTGACGGTGCCGAGAAACAACAACACGAACCCGTAGTAGATGAGCGCATGCATGATTCCGGCGGCTCGATCCCTCAGCAGCGTCCGCATCTCCAGTCCCGCCATCATGGTTCGGAAGCGCTCACCCCAGCGGCCGGCGCGAGATTCGGCGCCCCCACGCTCCCAGCTCCGCGAGCGCTCGGAGAACAGATACAGGGTCAGCGACAGGAACGCTCCCACTCCCACATAGAACGCTGCCTGCAACGCGCCCGGAACGTTGCCGAAGATCTCCCTCCCGATCTCCGGCACGTTGTGACCGGGAAGAGTGCCCATCCACCACAAGAGCAGCGTGGCGGGAAATGCCGCAAAGGCCATGACGAGAAGCACGAGAGTCGCAGTCGGCCGTCGGCGGGGCTCCATGATTCGTCCTTTCGTCTGGGCGATGCGAAAGAGTCTACGAACCTCCCGACCCGACAGACGGCTCCCCGTCAGGGTCGAAGGTCACAGAGTCGCTGGTCGCGAGTCGCTGGTCGCGGCTTCGGTCCCCCCGGAGGGGGGAAAGTACCGCAGCGGCTGCTGCCGCTGGGGTAGGGGGGCATCCGCAACAGAGTCGCTGGTCGCCGGTTCGGTCCCCCCGCAGGGGGGAAAGTACCGCAGCGGCTGCTGCCGCTGGGGTAAGGGGGCATCCGCAACAGAGTCGCTGGTCGCCGGTACTTTCCCCCCGCAGGGGGGAAAGTACCGCAGCGGCTGCTGCCGCTGGGGTAGGGGGGAAAGTGCCGCAGCGGCCTGCCGCTGCGGCACCAATCACGAACGATCCGGCTTTTGCTACTCCGTGAGCCCTAGTTCCGCTTTCAGCTCTTCGAGCCTGGTGTCGGCCTGGGCCAGCGAGATCGCCTCACGCAGCTCGGCTTCCGACCCTTCGGGAGTCGCTTCGCGCAACTCGGCGCGAGCCTTCGCTTCCGACAGTCGCGCCTGGATCTTGTCCTGGACCTTGTCGAGGCTGGGTTGTTCGATTTCCATCGATGCCGAGATCGTCTCGACGGCCGAGTTGACCGCTTCCTGCATCTTGGCCTGTTGTAGTTGACCGACCAGTTCCATCCGCTTGGCGGCCAGTTCTTGCAGCCGCATCGCGTTCTGCTGAACAGCTCGCTTGGCGTCCTCAGCCTGATTCACCGAGACCTCGTACTGGTCCTTCAGTCCGTTGAGGTTGTTCTCACCTGCCTGGAGCTTGAGAGCCAGGCTTTGAGCAGCTTGATTCCATTTGTTCAACCCGTCGAGATCACCCTGCGTCTTGGCCTCTTCGCCGCGCAGAAGGGCCTTCTTGGCCATCTCGCGGGCCTCGCCGACGGTGTCGGCGGCCTGCTCGATCTTGGCTTCCAGCTGAGTTCGGTGGGCGATGACCTTGGCAGCCTGGTTACGCAGCACCTGATCCTGTTTGCGTGCCTCCTGGATGGCTTGCTCGATCTCTACTTCAGGATCCATCGCACCTTCGACGGTGCGCCTGAACAGCGCCTTGATGTACCCCCACACGCGTTTGAACATCGTTTCTCCGATCTCTGTCGATGACTGCGATCCATACTAAGACCGGGAAAGGCGCGGTGGAGGCGAACACCGGGTCGTATGTTGCTCGTTGTTGATCCGGGCGAGCAGGCGGCAGGAACGGTTGCTAGCGGCGGCGGCGAGCTCGACCCTTGACCTTCGGCGCCGGGGTGCTCGTGGAGGTCGACCGCGTGGAGGTTCGCTTGGTCGTAGTTCGACGGGGCGTCGATCGGCTGGCGCTCCGAGTCCCACCTATTGGAGATGTTCCGCTGCCCCGAGTGCCGAGGCGGCCCAACACGGACCCGACGCCCCCGCGGCTCCGGTTGGCGCTACGCGTGCTTCCGAAGTCGTAGGAGGTGCCCCTGTCCCGTCCGCCGAGAATGATCGAGAAGGCCCCGAGCCAATCGAGCCCTCCGCCACCGTAGGATCTCGGTGCTCGTGGTGCGGGAACCGGTCGCCCTCCAACGTTGATCGAACGCGGTGTCGGCGTCTCGCCTTTGCGAAGCTTCGCAGCACACTCACGGCACACGCTCACCATCTTCGAACCGGCGGGGGTGCGGATCTCCGCTTCTTCCACACCTGCCCGGTGGGCAGGATCAAAGAAGCAGTGAGCCGGTCGGTCCTCCGGCTCAGGCGGAACCTCCCTGCCTTCAATAAGGGCCTCCGCGGCTTCGAGTTGCCAGCGGGCGCGGTCGAGCCGATCGGAAAGCGCTTCGAGATCGGCAAGAGCCGTCGCGGTTTCTGCCGCGTCGGTCACTTCAGAGAACGTGTCGCTGGCGGCGCGGAAGTGTGCCAGCGCCACCTCGTTCTCGGCAACGGTCACCCGATCGGAGAGATCGAGGATCTCGTTGGCGATGACGTCTAGCTGCCCTTTGAGTTCATCCTGGGCTTCATCCACCCGGCCTTCGGCAACCGCTTCGTCCCGCCGCGAGTTGCGCCACAGCATGAACCCGATGCCCCCGACGATGAGCAGGATGAACATGAGGAAGAACCATCCCCCTCCTCCCCCGGATGATTGCGAAGCCGGGACCGGCTCGTCTACCGCCGCCGTCGACCCGGTCGCCGGCTGGGCGCTATTCGGAAGATCCCGGGCGAACTCTCTGAACGCTCCGACGTCATCGCGATCGAGGAACTTGTCGTAGGCCGAGTCGACGGCATCGTTCACGGCCGCGTCTTCGAAGACGGTTGAGGCCGCTCCGATCTCATTCGGAGAGATCACGATCACAGTGCCCTCGAGTTGCAGGTCGAGTAGTCGGGCTGCGAACAGGTCGTTGCCTCCGGTCGGGTCGGAGGCGAGGACGACGAAGTAGACGCCCTGTCCGACGGCATCGACATCGACAATGAGCTCCTCGAGTGCATTGATATCCACCGAAGTGCCCGGCTCCGCTGCGTAGTTGCGGAACTCCAGTTCGACGGCGATGTCTTCGGGTTCGGCTGCGAGGGCAGGTACAGCAGCGAGGACGGCCAAGACAACCAGCACGAGAAGCGAGGATCGGCGTATCACTCTCGGCAGCATAGCGATGGGCCAGGCCGGCAGGCCTGCCGGGTGGGGCGCAAGCCCGGATCTATTCACAGGCCCAGGAGGTCGCTCGTCACGCGACCGACATGCCCCTTGGCGCGCACGTTCCGGTAGATATGACTCAGTCTTCCCGTCGCGTCGACCACAAAGGTCGACCTGATCAGACCTTCATACTCGCGCCCGTAGTTCTTCTTGATTCCCCACGCTCCGTAGGCGGAGGCGGCGGTGTGCTCTTCGTCGGAAAGGAGCGGGTAGTTCAGCGACTCCTTGTCCTTGAAGGCGGCCAGCCGGTTGATCGGATCCGGACTAACTCCCAATACAGAAAATCCACCGGTCAGCAGCGCATCAGCACGGTCGCGGAAGTCGCACGCCTCCGCAGTGCACCCGGGAGTCATTGCCTTCGGATAGAAGAAGATGACCAGATTGCGGCCTGTGTAGTCGGACAACGACACCGGCGTTCCCGTCTCGTCGGAAAGCTTGAACATGGGGGCCTGTTGACCTATTTCGAGCACTCGGTCACCTCGCACGATCGTCGTCGGTAGCTCTCCACCACGCTACTTGCCGAACAACGCTCGCATGAAAAACAACGTGTTGGCCGGGCGCTCGGCCAGCCGCCGAGTCAGGTAGGGGTACCACTCAGAGCCGTACGGTACGTAGATGCGCAATGGGTGGCCCTGACGCACCAGCTCTTCCTGCAGTTGCGTCCGGATTCCAAACAGCATCTGGAACTCGAAAGGCGACGAGCGGCCGGCCACCAGGGCTCTCGCCAGGTCGATCAGCCGATCATCGTGTGAGGCAATCGCAGGCTTTGCATCGTGCTGGTCCATCAGCTGACGGGTCAGGGTCGCGAAGTTGGCGTCGACGTGCTCCTTGCGGCTCATCGCAATGGACTCCGGCTCGGCGTATGCCCCCTTGCAGAGCCGGATATGCCCGCCGAGTGGCGCGATCCGGGAGATATCCGCACCGGACCGATAGAGATATGACTGAACGGCCACCCCAACGTTCCCGAATTCCTTCTGTATCAATTCGTAGATGTCCAAGGTGGCATCGGTATAGGGGCTGTCTTCCATGTCGATAGTGACCGTCGTCTCGAGCTCTGCCGCTCGACCGGCAATCTGTCGCATCGCCTCGATTGCAATGCCCCGATCGAGCGCGAGACCGAGCTGGGTGAGCTTCACCGACACGTTGGCATCGAGACCGGTGGAGGCTATCTCGTCGAGACAGGCCAGGTAGTCGTCCCGCGCAGCCCGGGCAGAGCCCACATCCGTGACCGCCTCACCGAGGTGATCCATGGATACGCTCATTCCCCTGGCATTGAGCGTCGTTGCGACCGCCACCGCCTCTGCGAGGGTCTCGCCGGCCACAAAACGCAGCGCCAGTTTGCGACCTGCATTCAGATCAGTGAAGAGCCATTTCGACAGCCGCAGATCGGTTGCCTTCAGCATGACCTTGCTGAAGGCGTTGATCATTCTTCCTCCTCGGCCGCCACGGCGAATCCACCCATTTCTCTCGATCGCTGGGCGGCGGCCCGGACCGCATCTTCAACGAGCGCCCGAAAACCGCGCTCCTCGAGGACGTGCATGGCCGCCGCGGTTGTACCCCCGGGAGAGGTCACTTCGGATCGGAGTTCGAAGGGGCTGCGTCCGGTGTCGACAAGGAGGTGCCCGGCACCTTTGATCGTCTGGTGAACAAGCAGTTCGGCTACGTCTCGGGGAAGTCCCTCACGGATGGCTGCCTCTGTGAGAGCCTCGGCAAGCAGGAATGCATACGCAGGCCCGGTGCCGGACACCGCGGTCACTGCGTCGAGGAGGTGCTCGTCGAGCCTGGTCACCGGCCCGACCGCGGTCAGGACTCGCTCGGCCAGATCGAGGTCGGCGGGGCCGGCGTGGGCACCGGCGGCCATACCGGTGATGCCCTGGCGCACGATCGCGGGGGTGTTCGGCATCACCCGCACCACGGGGATTGCACCGAGAACCTTCTCAAAGACGGTGGTCGGTACCCCGGCAGCCAGCGAGACAACGACCTGTCCTGCGCCGAGCGCAGAGTGGATCTGTCCCAGGAGGTGATGCACGTCTCGTGGTTTCACCGCCACAACCACGACGTCCTTGCCGGGCAGGATCTCAGCAGGATCGAGCACACACCGGCACGACGTGCTTGCCGCGACGCGTTTGGCCCGCTCGGTTCGCCTGGCGGCGAGTTCGATGGCTGTGTGCTCCCACCCAGCGTCGATCAAGCCCATGGCCAGGGCTTCGCCCATGGCTCCGGCTCCAAGGATCGCAACGGAAGGATGTTGGTGAGTCACGAAGGAACAGTATATGAGCTCGACGCGCGGGGGGCCGAGCGTGGAACAATGCGTCGTGACCAAGATACGGGCAATCCAGGCGCTCGAAAGAGCAGGAGCCGAATTCCACGTCCACTACTACCACGTCGCTTCCGACGAGGGCTCCTACGGTGAGTCGGTGGCGGCGGCAGTGGGCGTAGACGGCGGCCGAATGTTCAAGACGCTGGTTGCCTCGGTCGACGGCCGGCCGGCCGTCGGCATTGTTCCGGTCGATCGCCAACTCTCGATGAAGGCTCTCGCCCGGGTTGCCCTCGGCAAACGCGCCCACATGGCAGATGCCAAGGACGCCGAGAGGCTGACCGGATACGTGGTCGGCGGCATCAGCCCGTTCGGCAGGACCCGGCGGATCCCGGTCTATGTTGACGAATCCGCATTCCAGCACGACACGGTCTTCGTGAGCGGCGGCCAGCGCGGGGTGCAACTAGAGGTGCGGCCCCGGTTGCTCATCGAGTTGAACGACGGCACACGCGCAGCAATCGCCGACTGACAAAACCCGTTTTCTGCGCAATGCAATGGCGCGTGACACACCACAGCATTGCCGAGAAACGGGTCGGGGTTTTCTGCGCAATGCAATGGCGCGTGACACACCACAGCATTGCCGAGAAAAGGGGTCGGCTCCCTACTCCCGGGCGAGATACTCCCGGATCATCCCGATCACGGTACCGACGGCGCTGCTGTTGTAGCCCTCCGGAATGATGATGTCGGCATACCGCTTGGAAGGTTCAACGAACTGGAGATGCATCGGCCGCACAGACACCAGGTATTGATCCAACACGGATTCCGGCGTCCGGTGCCGATCCCGAATATCCCGATCCATTCGCCGGGCGAGGCGGAGGTCGGCGTCGGTGTCGACATAGATCTTCAGATCCATCAGCTCTCGCAACGGCTCCTCGGCGAGCACGAGAATCCCCTCGAGAATGATCACCCGGCGCGGTTCGACCACGACCGTCTCAGGCCGGCGGGCGTGGACGCTGAAGTCGTACAGCGGTTGATCGATCTTCCGCCCCGCCAACAGGGCTTCGATATGCAGGACCAGTAGCTCCGTTTCGAGCGAGTTGGGGTGGTCGTAGTTGATTCCGGCCCGCTGCTCGGCCGACAACTCCGGGCGATCGCGGTAGTAGGCGTCGTGCTCGATGAGTAGGACCCGGTCCACCCCGATGGCGTTGAGCACGCGGTCGGCGATCGTCGACTTTCCGGAACCGGAGCCACCGGCAATGCCGATCACCATCGGTCTTCCCTTGCCCTTGTCAGGCCATCCCTGAGAGGTGTCAGCAGCCACATCCGCAGTGTGGCCTGTAGGCCCGGTGCGGGCAAATAGCGGTCAATCAGCGACGTCTGCGTCGACCCTGGCCCATTCCGCATAGAGCCAGTCGATACGAAGCTGACGATCGGTCGGGACATCGCGGCGGGCGATCCTTCTGAACATGACGGTGATCGTCGACCCAACCAACCGACCTGAGAGAATGTCACCCACCGTGGCGAATCCTTCGAGACCGTGATGCGCGCAGATGATCACGTCTGCTCCTGGGGCTCCCTCGAGCATGGCCAGCGGCCCGTTGATGCGCGGGGGCAAAACCCGTTCCAGGGCGGACGCCCGCTCGAAGAACTCCGACCCTTCCAACTTGGCGAGGATCGCATGGCGCTTGCGGCGGGTGAACCGCGTCCCTTCCGGGTAGATGATGGCGCCCTCATGAGGTTCGAGGTCGGTCACCAGGTCACGCAGCGCCTGCAATTGAGCCTCGTCGCTACTCGCGCGATCGATGAAGAAGTTCGGAAGGCGGTTGCCGACGATATCGAGCGCCGGATCCGATAGGAGTTCCTTCTTCAGCACGTAGCGGATACGCAGGTTGTGCGGTTCAGACACAAACACCAGCGGGAGCAGATTGTCGATGATCGACGCATGGCGCATGAAGATCAGGATGGGGCCCGGCTCGAGCTCGTCGTCACCCTGCACCTCGAAGGAGAGGCGGAGCAAACGTGAAACCCAGCGGAAGAGAAACAGCGCCCACCAGGTCTGGAGCCGGTAGTTGAGGTCGAGAAAACGACGGCTTCCAGGTCTGGCGATCAGCATGATCGCCCCTGCCCGGCATACACCGAGCAACTCACCAACGAGATACAACCACCCGAACACGAGAAGTCGGACCACTACGAAGTTGGTGCGTCGCAGTAGGCCGAGCAGGCCGGCCAGCACCAGGAAGAGCGGCATGAGCGGGGTCAGCACGACCAGCATGATGCCGATGGATCCCACGCTCCGGATTCTCCGGGCCAGCACCTCACGGTTCACGGTGCTCCCCTCAGCCGCGGCGGAGCGTCCCGTTGGCGTTTGAGTTCAAAGAACCCGGGAGTGCGAGCCAGCACCATCAAATGATCGAAGAGGTGGGCGGCTTCCTCCCCTCGCGGTGCGGGAGCCATTATGGGGCCGTAGAAGCCGACCGGGTCGGTTCCTTCGAACACGACAATCGGCACACCAACGTCCTCCCCGACAACGGTCATCGCCTCTGCCATTGCGACCTCAACGGGTACGTCCCAGTCGGAATCGTCGGCCACACCGGGTGCGAGCGACTCGAGCCCAACCGCTTCCACGATCGACGCCAGGTCAAAGGTCCGCTCGCCCTCCAGGTGCCAGCGCCGCGCCATCTCTACATACAGGTTCTCTACTGCTGAAGGCCCTGACTTCGCCCGCACGTACTCCGCCACCCGGAGTGCTCTCCTGCCCTCGAGCTGCATCCGCTTCCCACGTTCCGACGGAGAGGCGCCTTCGTTCTTGATGTCGAGACTGAACGGCCTCCAGTCGATCTCGATCGGACGGTGACTGCGCGCCTCGATGAGCCATCGGGCCGTTTCCCAGCACCATGGACAGATCGGATCGAAGAAGAACGAAACCTGCATGGACCATTGATAGCCGAGACGGAGCTCTTATGCGGACAGGCTGCGCTCCGTCGACCACGCTCAGGACGGGGACACCGACCAAGCGGCTATGGGCCGACGGCCACCGGCAGATACAATTCGAACTCCCATTGTTCCGGCGGCGACGTGATCGGCGTCAGCAGTTCCTCCAGGCACTGGTCCCATCCACGCCCGGGGTGCCGGCCGCTTTCTTCGAACCAGGCGACAAATTCCCGCCAGGTTTCCGTGATGTTCTCGATCCCTTTGAGGCGGGTCACCGCGTACTGTCCCCCCGGTATCTGTTTACGCGTCAGCGGCTCCTCGACCTCGATGTCTGGATCAATGGTCATCCACTGCTCGTACCCGTAATTAGGGCTACCCGGTGACGGGTTCGGATTGTTGAACCCGAAAAAGCGATGCTCGCCCGAGGTGAGATCGAGTCCATGCCTTTCGGCAAACCCGCGAATCAACTCCCATGCTTCGTATTCGGGCTCGGTGCCGAAGCCGAGGGCACTGGCCACGGTCATTGCGTCTAGATCTCGGATTTCCACCGTGATATCCGACACTTGACCTCCTTCGCCGAAACCGTACCGCCCGATACCTGTCATCTAGTGTCAGCAATATGGATCGGGGTAAAACGGAACACGAACGACCCCGACATGCCGACCGTGGTTCTCGGGTGGAACCGTCTTTCGGAGCTCGCCCGTGAGAGCCGATCGTCTGCTCGCTGAGTTGCTGATCATCCAGCGAAAGGGAAGAGTGACTGCAGACGAATTGGCCCGGGACCTCGAGGTCTCGGTTCGAACGATCTATCGGGACTGGTACGGATTGCGTGTCGCCGGTGTACCGCTCATCACCGACGCAGGACCTGGAGGCGGAGCGCGCCTCTATGGGGACTGGCGAACGGAGCTAACCGGCCTCACTGCAGGCGAGTACGAAGCACTCGCCCTCTTGACCACGACGGAATCGGCGTCGTTGGTGAGCGGACCCCTCATTTCGGCGCTCGCCAAACTCAGCGCCGCCATCCCGGCGGAACAGCGCCGTCCCGAGGGCCGGGTCTATATCGACCCTGCCGCCGGCGACACATTGCTCGAAGTCCTCAACCGGGCGGTCCATGGGGATTTATGCGTCGATCTTGCGGTAACAAGGATGTTCGATTCCCGGGTAGAGCGCCGCGTGCAGCCGCTCGGCCTCGTCTCCCAGGCAGAGCGGTGGCACCTCGTTTGGACGCTGGCCGATCGACGGGTCCGTGTCGACCAGGTCAATGCAATCGCGTCGGCGAAACTCACCACGACCCGATTCGAAAGACCGGCCGACTTCGAACTCACCGCCTTCTGGCAGAGCTATGCAACGACCGCCGCCGTCAGCCGGCGAAACTTCGTTGCCAAGGCGTCGGCTTCCGAATCCGTCATACCGCTGCTCCGACGTCGATTCGGCAACGAACTCACCGTCTCCGGCACCCGGCTCGTATTCCGATTCGACGACATCATTCAGGCGCGATCTGCGCTTCTGCCGTGGGGCGGCGCAGTCAAGGTAACGGCGCCCGAGGCACTCCGCCGGACGCTGATCGACTTCGCGGAGCAAACCCTGGCTCGGTATCAGGCAGCCGTTTCTGGCTAACGGTGGTCGAGAAGGGCCGGCTCAGGTGTTGGTCTTCCCGACTTCCTTCATTGCCCGCTTCTTCTCACGCAGCTCGAGCACGTCATCGAAGACAGCGACATCGGCAATGGAGGGCCAGTCCGCGGCCGCCTTCTCCCAACCGTCAGGGGTCACCCGAAGTCGCTTTCCAAGTATTCCGATGAAGATCCGAGACTTCGCCACGCCGTAGCCCGGGAGGGCTTTGAGCCGCTTCAGGAGCTCGGCCGCGTTGGAGGCGGTCACCCAGATCTGCGCGGCATCGCCCCGATAGTCGTCGACAATGGCCTGGCACAACGATTGGGTGCGCTTGGCCATCGAACCGGGGAACCGGTGAATCGCCGGTGGCCCCTTGAAGAGCGTGATCAGTTCTTCTTCGTCTATCGAGGCGAGGTCGGCTGCATCGAGATCCCGCCCGAGCCGTTGCGAGAGAAGGAATGGCCCAAAGAACGCTCGCTCCATCGGGAACTGCTGGTCGAGCAACATCCCGATCAGCAGTGCCAGAGGATCGGCCGCCAGCAGCCGGTTGGCGTCTTCGTTTTCGGTCCAATGGAGGGCATCAACGGCCGCCATGTCGCTCCCGGTCGTAGTTTCGAATCAACGTAGTCGAATGGTGACCGTATCGTCACGTTCCGAGGGTGATTCCCGACATCTCCTCGAGCGCTTTCACGAGTGCGTGGTTGCCGTCGCCGCCCAATCCCCGGCGCTGCAATGCCCGGTACATCTGGAACACCAGACCGGTACCGACAACGGGTGTTCCCAACTCGTCTGCGGCTTCGAGCACGAGACGGAGGTCTTTCTGCTGGAGGTCGATCGTGAAGCCCGGCCGCCAATCGCGAACAATCATCTGCGGACCCCGATTGGAGAGCATCCACGACCCGGCCGCTCCCCCGGCGACGGCACTCAGCGTCTTCTCGAGGTCCAGTCCTCCTGCCTCGGCGAACAGGAGAGCCTCCGATACCGCCAGCTGGGTGCCGACCACCAGAATCTGATTGACCAGCTTCACTAGCTGCCCGGCTCCCGTCGGGCCAACATGGGTAATAGTGGTCCCGAACGCCTCCAGGAAGGGCACGGCACGTTCGAACTGGTCGGCGTCACCCCCGATCATGATCGAGAGGGTGCCGCGCGCCGCTCCCTCGCTGCCGCCGCTGACCGGGGCATCGAGCCAGAAGGCGCCCACGTTGCCAACCTCCTCGGCGAAGCGAAGCGTGGCCGATGGGCTGATCGTGGAATGATCGATAACGAGCTGCCCTTCGCTCAGACCGGACAACACGCCCTGATCGCCGTGCAGCACCGCCTCGACATCGGGTGTGTCGGAGACGCAGATCATCGTGATATCACATGACTCCGCCACCGCCTTCGGCGAATCCACCGCCACTGCACCCACCGCGGCCAGCTCATCCGCCCGGGATGTGGTGCGGTTCCACACGGTTACGTCGTGACCTTTCTCCACGAGGTTGCGGGCCATCCCCGATCCCATGATCCCGAGTCCGATGAATCCGATCTTTTCGTTCACAACCCCTCCATTCCTGCTATCCACAAGACGGTACCTCCCCGAACCAGCTTGGCGGCGCGGCAAAGCCCGGCCCGGGAACGAGCAGGACGGCCGAGAACGGAATCGATCAGCGGGGGGCGCCGATGAAGATCAACCTCGCCAGGTCGGCTTCCAACGCGATCTCGGTCTCATCGACCCGCACAACGGTGACCGGCGAGTGCTGACCGACGCGCACCATTCGCCCGGGTTCGATTCCGTAAGCGCGCAGGAGTTCCCGGTGTCCGGTGGTCATATTCTCCGCGAAACCGGCAATCGCTACATCCTCGCCGAGCGTCGCAACGTCGAGTGTCGCCGCCACGATCGTTTCCTCTTTGCGCGCGGGAAATAACCTGGCGAGCAGACCGGCCGAGCGGGACCTTCCAATGTCGACGGTCGTATACCCGCATTCCGGGCAGCAGGCCAGGGTGCAAGCTCCGTGCATGGGACAACTTCCACAAGCGATTTCGATCTCCGGATCGAAGCGAGCGCCGCAGAGCGGACAGGACATCGAGCGACTCATGCTCCCCATCCCACGAACTCGAGTGTGCGGCTCAGCAGACCGCCGATCAGGATGGCCAGCGGGAAGACAAGCGCCGTTACCGCCGCCGCCGTCTTCGCTCCGCGTTCTTTGGCGATCATCAGCACGCTGGCCACACATGGGACGAACAGCGTGATGGTGGTCATGCTCACCACGATCTGGAGCGGGGTGAGTAGCCCGGCGCCGGCGATGAGGAACAGGCCGGTGGCGCCGAAGTCCCTCCGGAAGAACCCCATCATGAAGGCGGTGGCCGCCTCGGCGGGCAACTCGAGCCAATCGACCACGAGCGGTTCGGCCACACCGACCAGCCATTGGAGAACATCTAGCCGATCGAGCACGAACAACAGCACCGAGCCGAGCAGAAAGAGAGGCACGACCTCCCGGAGGTACCACTCGACCCTGGCCACCGTTTTCAGTACGACGGGGCGGACCGGCGGGCGACGCATCGGTGGCAGTTCGGCGACGAACACCGAGCGGTCGCCCGGCACCAACCGGGCCGCCAGCCAGCCAACCGTCACCAACACGCCCGCTACGACGAATCCCCAAATCATCAACGCCGTCATAGAGATGCCGCCCAACATGCCCATCACCACCCCCAACTGGGCACTGCACGGCACGCCGAGTGAGAGCAACAGGATGACCAACAATCGGTCTCGTTTCGAGGACAAGATCCGGGTCGTCATGGTTGCCATCGTTACGCAACCGAGCCCCAGCACCATCGGTACCACCGCTGTGCCGTTGAGGCCCATCGCCTTGAAGATCCGGTTCGTGAGAACCGCCAGCCGTGGAAGGTATCCCGAGTCCTCCAGCAGCCCGAAGGCGAAGAAGAAGGTGGCCACGATCGGTAGGATCAGAGCCAGTGCATAGGTCATCCCCATGGTCCAGAGGCCGTATTCCCCTACCAGGAGATCCCGGAGCCAGTCCCAGGCTACGAGCCGGTCGAGACGCGCGCTGAGCCAGGGATTGATGTATTCACCGAAGAGCGTCCCTTCGAGCCAGCCGACGAGTGTTCCTGCCCCGAAGACCCCGACGAACCAGTAGAGCCCGGAAAGCACCGCAGCCAGCAGCGGAATGCCCCAGACCGGGTGGGTCGTCAGGCGACTGATCCTGCGTTTGCGAACCTGCCCCCCAATCGGCGCAGTACCGATGCCATCCCCCAACAACGTGTCAACGACCGCGATCCGAGCTGCCAGGATCGCCGACGAGAGCGGTGACCCAAGTTCTTCAGCTGCCTTCGTTCGGAGGCGAACCATCTCACCGACCCGACGATCGTCCAGATGGTCCCGAACCCACTCTTCCGCGACGGGGTCCCCGGCCAGGAACAGCAGCCCGACCGACCGCTCGCTGAGAGAATCATCGGGAAGGATCTCGGCAAGCTGACGAACAGCTGCTTCGATCGGCGCGGGATACCCGACCCGGATGGAAGGAGTCCCGGGAGCGCGCAAGGCCTCTTCGAGGGTCCTGATTCCCTCACCACGCACTGCAGTTGTTGCGACAACCGGGATACTGAGGAGGCGGGAGAGTTCCTCGGCCCGATCGGGCATGCCGCGCTCTCCGGCCTCGTCGGCCATGTTGAGCGCCAATGTGAGCGGCAGGCCCATCTCGGCGAGTTGCACGGTCACGAGAAGGGTCCGGCGAAGGTTCTTGGCGTCGCCTACCTGTAGCACCCCGACGGGAGAGGAGTCGAGGAGCACGCGCACCGTCGCCTGCTCATCCTCGGTCCGTGAAGGGAACGAGAGGATTCCGGGCGAGTCGATGAAGGTGGCATCGAGACGACGCCCGGCAGCACGGACGATCTCAACCGTCGTGCCGGGATAGTTGGCGGCGATTACTCGATGACCGGTGAGCGCCTCGAACAGCGTCGATTTGCCGACGTTGGGATGACCAACAAGGGCTACGACTCCTGCCTTTCGAGGTGTCTCCCCTGCCATCGGAGTGTGGCAATGACCTCCCATGACGGCCCCATGGTCGCCGACTCGGTCGGGTGACCATAGGGTCGGAAGGTCCGACGCCGGGGGCGTTCGGCCCGAGGTTCCGAACCCGTGTCGGAAACCACGGCGAATCGCTAGCTGCCGGTGTCCACCGGTGTTGATTGGCCATCCTTGCGAAACGCCAGCCAGGCTCCGCCGCCGAACAAGCCGAACTGGGCGACTACGACCGCCGCACTCATCCACCAGATTGCCGAACGTTCGGACTCGATGCGTGTGTTGAGCAGTTGCCGCTGGGATTCGACGGCATCGATCGCGGTGGCGGTGGTCGCTCGATACTGATTGAGCAATTCCAGTCCGTCGGCGAGTTGCGCACGTGCCGCGCCGACTTCGACGACCAGATCACCGGCCTGATCGGCCAGCCCACCGAGTCCGTCCGCAACCTCTTCGATGAGCACGGCCTGGGCTCGAACCTGTTCCGGGAGGGTCTCGATAGAACTTGCCACACCGGTGAGCGACTCATCGAACGGCACGTCCGGATCGTAGGGCACGCCGACGAAGCTCAAGGCTCCGAGGGCTCCATCGATGACGTCGGCTACCTGGATAAGAGCCGGCATTGCCTCTTGCAGCGACTCGACGATGCGCGGAAGGTCCTCTCCGCTGATCTCCGCCAGTTTCCGTAGTCCGCTCTCGGCGCCATCGATGGTGGAGATCGAATCGAACGCGGCATCCTCGACGGCCACCAGGCTGCCGGCCAACTGGTCCACGATCGAGGCAACGATGGCGACCGTGTCGTCGGCCGTGCGGAGCGCTTCGCCACTGGCGGCGAGCGCCCGGTCGAGCGAGGCGGACCGGTCGACGGCGGCAGCCCGCAGCTGCCCTGAGGCAACCATCGCCGCCGAAACGCCGCCGACGGCAACCAGCATCCCGAGCGCACCCACGAATCGCGTCCATCGCATGAAGGCGATGGTACCCAGCAGGGATCGGCTACCCCGTTTCTCCGCAACTAACCTGCCGGTAATGCCGGTGCTGACATCGAAGATCGACACACGTTCCACTGAGTATCTGTCAAACCGTTCAGCCATGGTCGAACGGCTGACCGAGTTCGAGCAACTCATGGACACGTCGCGGCTCGGTGGTGGCCCAAAATACGTCGAGCGGCATCACAGCCGTGGCAAGCTCCTGGCACGGGAGCGAATCGAGTTGCTGCTCGATCGGGACACGCCGTTCCTCGAATTCTCTTCGCTGGCCGGATGGGGGACGGACTTCCCGATTGGAGCCAACCTCGTCACCGGCATCGGAGTCGTCTCAGGCGTGGAGGTCGCCATCAGCGCCAACGACCCCACGAGCCGGGCGGGTTCATCCAACCCGATATCGCTCCCCAAGAGCCTTCGCATTCAAGACATCGCCCGCCAGAACCGGCTCCCGCTCATCAATCTGGTTGAGTCGGGCGGAGCAGATCTCCCGACGCAGGCTGACGTATTCCTGGTCGGTGGCAAGTGGTTCCGAAACCTGACTCAGCTGTCCAAACTCGGTATCCCGACGATCGCTCTCGTGTTCGGGAACTCAACCGCAGGCGGGGCCTACGTCCCCGGCATGGCCGACTACGCCGTCATGGTCAAGGAGCGAGCAAAGGTGTTTCTCGGCGGGCCCCCATTGGTCAAGATGGCGACGGGAGAGGATTCAACCGACGAGGAACTCGGCGGGGCCGAGATGCACTCGCGGATCTCTGGACTGTCCGACTACCTGGCGGCCGACGAGCACGACGCAATCCGCATCGGGAGAGAAATCGTCAACCATCTCAACTGGAGCAAGCTGGGCTACGGACCGAAGCTGCCGGCGGATGAGCCGCGGCACGACCCTGAAGACCTGTTGGGAATCATCTCGGCTGATCTCAAGGTTCCGTTCGACATGCGCGAGGTGCTGGCCCGCGTACTCGACGGCTCACGTTTCGATGAATACAAGTTCACCTACGGCACATCGCTGGTTACCGGTTGGGGATCGATCCATGGCTTCCCGGTTGGGATCGTCGCCAACCAGCACGGAGTCCTGTTCAGCGAAGAAGCGAAGAAGGCAACCGAGTTCATCCAGTTGTGTAATCGCTACGACACTCCGATCCTTTTCATCCACAACACCACCGGCTACATGGTTGGCAAAGAGTACGAGCAGGGCGGGATGATCAAAGACGGGGCCAAAATGGTGAATGCGGTCTCCAACAGCGAGGTCCCGCACATTTCCTTGATGGCAGGTTCGTCGTACGGGGCCGGCAACTACGGCATGTCCGGCCGGTCGTTCGATCCCCGGTTTGTGTTCGGATGGCCCGGTCACAAGGTCGCAGTCATGGGCGGCGAGCAGCTGGCCGGCGTGATGTCGATCATCACCCGGGCCGGGGCGGCCGCCCGCGGGCAGGAGGTCGATGAGGCTGAGGAAGAGCAGCGCCGCCGCGCTATCGAGGAACAGATCGAGCGAGAAGCACTCGGCTACTACTCGACCGGCCGCGTCCGCGACGATGGCATCATTGATCCGCGCGACACGCGCACGGTCCTCGGGATCGCCCTCTCCGCGGTTCACTCCGCTCCTGTCCAGGGCACCGGTGAGTTCGGGGTCTTCCGAATGTGAAACGGTTCAAATCAGCTTCTCGCGCGGGATTCACACCCTATGAGGTGGGATTCCCGCGCGAAAACGGGAGTTGGGCGTGATGCGGTTCAGCAAGATTCTGGTTGCGAACCGGGGCGAGATCGCCCGGCGGGTGTTCAGGACCTGTCGCTTGATGGGCGTCGCGACGGTAGCGGTGTATTCAGACGCCGACCGCCACGCACCCTTCGTCTCAGAAGCAGACGAAGCAATCGAACTCCCGGGCGCCGCTCCTGCCGACACCTACCTGCGCGGCGATCTGGTCATCGAAGCCGCACTCAAAACGGGCGCACAGGCCATCCACCCCGGATACGGGTTCCTGGCCGAAAACGCGGCCTTCGCGACTGCATGCGCGGAAGCGGGCATCATCTTCATCGGACCCTCGCCTGCGGCGATCGCCTCCATGGGCTCGAAGGTCGAGGCCCGTCGCCTCATGCTGGCCGCCGGCATCCCGGTGGCGCCAGGAGAGGAAGTTGCCGGGCTCGACACGACGGCGGTGGCAGCTACTGCGGCGCGGGTCGGATATCCGATCCTCGTGAAGGCTTCAGCGGGTGGCGGCGGGAAAGGCATGCGCATCGTCAGGGACGCCGCCGAACTCGAGGAGTCCATGGCGGCTGCCCGTCGTGAAGCGCAGTCGGCATTCGGGGACGACACGCTCTTCCTCGAGCGCTACATCGAGGAACCGCGCCACATCGAGGTCCAGATCCTCGGCGATTCGTTTGGCACAGTGGTGAGCCTCTTTGAACGTGAATGTTCGATACAGCGCCGCCATCAGAAGATCATCGAGGAGTCTCCCTCCCCCGCCGTGGACCAGGTCCGGCGGGCCGCCCTTGGAGAGACGGCCGTCAGGGCCGCTGAAGCCGTCGGATACCTGGGGGTCGGGACGGTCGAGTTTCTTCTGGATCCCGAAGGCGAGTTCTACTTCCTCGAGATGAACACCCGGCTCCAGGTGGAACATCCGGTCACGGAAATGGTGACGGGCCTCGATCTCGTTAGAGCCCAGATCCGAGTCGCCGAGGGCCACCCGCTCGACCCGGAGGTGATCGGAGCAACGACCAGCGGCCACGCCATCGAAGCACGCCTATATGCGGAAGACCCACGCCACGAGTTCTTGCCGACCACCGGTACGCTCCACCGATTCGAGCTCACCGAACCCGATTCGTCCGTCCGCCTCGACACCGGGGTAGAAAACGGCTCCGAGGTCTCAATTCACTACGACCCGCTACTGGCCAAGGTGGTCGTGTATGCACCGACCCGGGATGAGGCAGCCGGGCGCCTGGCGGCAGCTTTGGCCCGTGCGCAAATCCACGGGCTGTACACCAACCGGGAACTCCTGGTCAGAATTCTGCGCCATCCGGAATTCCTGGCCGGCCGGACCGACACCCACTTCCTCGACCGGCACGACCCGGCCGAACTGGGAGCACCTCTCGCAGATCCGGCTTCAGAGCGGATGCACGCCTTGGCTGCCGCTCTGGCCGGCCAGTACGTCGCCCGGTCGGAAGCCGCGCTTCTCAGGACGATTCCCTCCGGATGGAGAAACAGCCCATCGCAGCTCCAGAACTTCGGCTTCCGGGGACAAAGCGGAGACATCGAGATGGGTTATCGGTTCGATCGCCGGGGCTTGAGCGTTTGCCTAGGCGGCGAACCCGTACCGGCCGTGCTCCGGTCATGCTCGGACGCGTCCGTTGAGATCGAAATCGATGGGGTGCTGCGGGCTTTCACGACCCATCGCCAGGAAGACACGTGGTATGTCGACAGCGTCCTGGGGCATTCAGCCCTCCTGGAACTCCCTCGATTTCCAGAGGCGACCGCGCATGAAGAGCCGGGCTCGCTGCTGTCCCCCATGCCGGGGCGGGTGGTCGCCGTAACAGCAAGAGAAGGCGACCGCGTCGCCCAGGGCGACGTTCTGGTGGTCATTGAGGCAATGAAGATGGAGCATTCTGTCCGTGCTCCGACCGGAGGGGTAATCACGTCGGTCCGGATCGAACCCGACGACCAGGTCCTCGCCGACCAGATCCTCATCGTCGTGACCAACGTTGGGATCGAGCCGTGAGCAACCGTCGACCGGATTCAGGCCGGTTCTCCAGGCCCGACAGCCCTCTGAGCGCCACCCGTCAGACCCTCCGGGCACTCGTCACGAACGACCCCGAGGAGACCGACGTCTTCCACGAGGCAATCGTCACCGTTCGATTGACGATGATGCGGATGGGGGCCATCGCATCGGCCTTGACCGCTTTGGTAATCTTCGCATCCGGCCTCTTCACGGGAAGTACCGATCAGCTCTTGGAATCGATAACGCCGGCAATCGTGGCGGCGCTCTTCGGCTGGCAGGCCTGGTCCGGCGGCCGGAAGGTTGTCCTGAGTTTGATCCTGTCGCTCGTCTCGGTCGTGATCACTTACCCCCTCGTCGGCACCGACGCCACGCTGCTGCCGGCATCTTTGGCGTTGGTCATCATCGGCGGCATTGGTCTGCTGTTCGTCGACACAGGGCGTCTCGCGTATGTGATCGGGGTAGGTGCCGTGCTCGTGCTGGCCGGTTTCCTATGGGTGGAGGACGGGGCTGCGAGGGTGGCCACCGCCGCCACCATCGTCACCGGATTTGGCTTGGTGGCTCTCATCATGCTGTCCGTCAGGATGGCGACATTGGTATCGGCCAGCCGGTACGTCCGGCTCTTTGAAGACAGCCCTGTTGCGCTGCTGGAACAGGACTGGGGCGCGACATTGCGAGCGGTGGAGAACCTGGGCATCAATGACCCGCAGGAACTGGGGAAGTACCTCCTCGCCCACCCGGCCGTGGTGACCGATCTCGCGGCCGGAATCGTCTACGTGCGCGTGAATGCTGCGGCCGCCGAGCTACTCGGGCTCGACGATCCGGCCGCGTTGGTTGGCCCCATGTCAACCACCAGGGTGAACGAGACATCCATCGAGGCCCTGGTCTCCGAGGTAGTGGCGATGGTCGAAGGCAGGCTGACCTTCGAGTGCACCTACGAAACGGTGACGTTCAACGGTGACCAGATCTGGATCGAAGTGCGATGGATTCGACCACTCCGCCTCCGGCCGAATCCCGACCGGCTGGTGATTGCCATCCACGACATCACGGAAGAGATGCGCGTCCGCGGCGGGATGGCCGAACTGATCCGCTCGAAGGACGAGTTCATCGCCTCTGTGAGCCACGAATTGCGCACCCCCCTTACGGCCGTGGTCGGCCTGGCCGGCGAGCTCGCCCATGGACATATGGTGTTCTCTGATTCGGAACGGGCCGAATTGCTCGAACTCATTGCCGGCCAATCGCGCGAGATGGCGTTCATCGTTGAAGACCTGCTCGTTGCGGCCCGTGCCGACATCAACCAGATCAGCATCGCCCCCGAGCGAATCAACGTCGCAGAAAACGTCGATCGAATCGTCACAGAGTTCGGATGGGACAACTCGATCACACGGCCGTCCGGCGACTGCGAGGTGCTCGCCGATCCGGTCCGGTTCCGCCAGATCGTTCGAAACCTCATCGCCAATGCACACCGCTACGGGGGGAAGAGCCGGCGCATCGTCGGCAGGCACGACGGGGACGTGGTCACCATCGAAGTGCGCGATGATGGCCCGGGAATCCCGGACGAAGACCGCGAGCGGATCTTCGAACCGTACGCACGGGCGCACAACCAGCCCGGCGTTACCGCTTCGGTGGGTCTGGGACTTGCCGTGTCTCGACGGCTGGCCAAACTAATGGCAGGAGATCTGGTCTACGACTTCGACGAAGAACACGGGGAAGCGGTCTTCCGTCTCACCCTCCCATCCGGGCAACCAGGGATGCGTGAGGTTTCCTGCAGCTAGGCTCGCCGCCAGGAGGTCGCATGATCATCAGCATCGAGTACTGCGCGCAATGAAAGTATCTTGACCGTGCGGTTCGCATGGTCGAGCAAATACTGACCGAGTTCGAGGAAGGGATACAGGCCGCCACGCTGATCCCCTCGCGCGGAGGCGTGTTCGAAGTTGTCGTTGATGGGAAGCTCATCTACTCGAAGAAGGCGACGGGACGCCACGCGGAGTACGAGGAGATCGCCGACCAGATCCGCTGAAGTCCGCCCTCCGAAAACGGGAAGGGCAGAGCTTTCAGCGCCGCGTCAGAGCGTAAAAAGCCACCGCGGCTGCCGACCCCACGTTGAGCGAATCAACCCCGTTCTGCATCGGAATCCTCACCCGATCGTCGACCGCCGCCAGTGTCTCTTCCGTGAGTCCCGGCCCCTCTGCGCCGAGCACGACGGCGAGCTTCTCATCCGCCTCGATCACGAGCTGGTCAATCGGGATGGCCGACGCATCCGGTGTCAGCGCCGCGATCCGGAACCCTGCTCTACGGACCGGATCGAGCCCCATCGGCAACCTGTTGATCCGCGCATGCGGGAGGGCGAAAGCTTCTCCCATCGCCACCCGGAGTGCCCTCCGATAAAGGGGATCACAGCTCCTCGGGTCCAGGAGCAGTCCATCCAACCCGAGGCCGGCGGCCGCCCGAACAATGACTCCGAGGTTGGTCGGGTTCGTCACGTTCTCGAGTACAACGACGCGGCGCGCCGCCGCCAGCACCTCCTCCGGGTATGGAAGCTGTTTGCGGTAGAACACGGAGATGAGGCCTCGATGCAGGTGGATGCCCGTGACCTCGAGTACGACGTCCGGACCCGCGAAGTAGTGGGGAACGTCGGCAGGGACCATCGCCGGGATCGGCTCACCCCGGGTAGCGTCGATAAGCAGCGACTTGAGCCGGTAGCCGGCGAGGAGGGCTCGCTCGACGACGAGGGCCCCTTCGGCGATGAACACGCCGGCCAGGTCGCCTCCGGACGCCTCCCGCTGCCGCCGCAGTTGATGATCGCGTAGCCCTATGTAGTCGAGAATCCGCGGGTCGGCCGGGTCGACGATTGAGACCTTCACGACGTGGCGGGCCCGATCGCCGAGCCTGCCCGAGGGAAACGCCGGGTCACGTCCGGAGCCGTTCCGGCCGGATAGCAGCCTCGAGGTGCGCAGGCAGGCCCAGGGGGAAGCCGGCCCCGATCGCCATCGACATTGCGATTCTCGCCATCGCCGGCGACGTCATTATCCCGAATCCGCCCTGCCCGGCCAGCCAGATGAAGTCGGGCACATCCGGGTCGGGCCCTACCACCGGCAAGCGATCCGGAGCGAAGGTCCGTAACCCCGCCCACGCCCTGCGAACGTGGCGAATCTCGATCGTTGTGGCCGCCTGGATCCGCTCGATTGCGATAGCCACGTCGATCTCTTCAGCGCGCACATCGTGCGGATGAGTTGGCGTCTCATCGGCCGGCGAGCCAAGTAGTTGCGGGCCTTCAGGCTCGAAGTAGAACTGCTCGTCGATATCGATCACCGCCGGCCACTGCCGAACATCATGATTCGACGGGCCGGAAAACGTAAAGGCCGTTCGTCGCAACGGCGTCAACCCGACCGGTTGAACGCCGGCCAGGCCGGCGATCTGATCCGACCAGGCGCCTGCCGCATTTATGAGCACCCGGGCGGCGAAACGCTGTTCACCGGCGGTGACGTTCCAACCGGAATCCAAGCGTTCGATTCCGATGACGGGAGCGCCTGTGACCACCTCACCGTGACGACGACGCACACCGCGAAGAAAGCCCTGCAGGAGCGCGTCGACGTCGATCGTGTACCCGCCCGACTCGAGAACAGCGACATCCAGGTAGTCCGGCCGCAGAGCCGGACACAACTCGAGCGCCTCCTGTCCGTCGATCATCCGGACGGAGGGGATCTCAGTCCGGGCATCGGCGGCGGCAGCTTCGACGGCTCCCCGCTGATCTGGTCGACCGATGAGCAGGATGCGGCGAGGCGCAACCAGGGGGACGGCGGTGAAACCGTCGGGGGGTTCTTCGAAGAACGACCGGCCGGCCGCAACGATCGACCTGATTGTCGGGGTCTCCCAGGCTTCGGTGAACAAAGCGGCCGATCGACCGGTGGTGTGGTAGCCACACTGAGGCTCGCGTTCGAGCAGGACGACGCGGCCGTGGGCGGCAAGTTCGTAGGCAGCCGACGCTCCGGCGATACCGCCGCCGACTACCAGGAAATCTGCGGTGTTCATAGCGACCATCGTGGCAGATTCCCGCCGTGTTTTTGGTGCAGACCCCCATACACTGCCTCATGGAGGTGCAGATGGCCGTTCGATTTGATGCGATGGGAATCATCGTCGAGGACATGGAGAAGAGCCTGGCGTTCTACGCGTTGCTCGGGCTCGAAATTCCGCCGGGAACACATAGCGAGGGGCACGTCGAGCTGAACCTCGCCCGCGGGCTACGACTGATGCTCGACACGGTCGACATCGTCAGATCGTTCTCGCGGTGGGAACCGCCGACAGGTGGTCATCGCATTGCGCTGGCCTTCCTGTGCGGTTCGCCGGAGGAAGTGGACGACCGGCACCGCCTCATAGTCGCCGCCGGGAATCGGAGCCACGTCGCACCGTTCGACGCCCCGTGGGGCCAGCGCTACGCCACAGTCCTCGATCCAGACGGCAATCCGGTTGACTTGTTTGCTCCGCTTCCCGCGACGGACTCCGTGGTTTGACCCCGGCCCACCGGCAGAGGCTGTCACGTCTCCCCGTCAATCACCCGGCGCCACATCCTCATCGTGTGCCGTTGCACGCAACCGCTCCAGGACCTGCGACCGGGCTCCAGGCGCTCCGAAACCGGTGACGATGTCGCCGTCCTGGAGAGCCGTGTTGCCCTCAGGGACCAACACGGCCCGGCCGCGCCGGATGGCCACCAACGTGCACCCCGCCGGCCAGTGAACCTCTTTCACCTGCCTACCGTCGGCCATCGACCCGGCCGGAATGTGAAACTCGAAGAACTCGGCGTCCGGCCGCGTCCATAGGCGCTGGCGCTTGCGCAACAGCTCCGTCTCGGTGACCTCGGTCAGTGCGTGGTGGTAGGCCTTGACCGCGGTCTCTCGCCGGAACATCCCCACCAGGTGGGTCGGATCGTCTTCGGAGACGACCGGCAGTCTCCCGACACCGAGGCTGGCCATGCGCTCGAGGGCCAGCGACACCGGCGTTTCCGGTGTCACGGTGACGGGACGCGGGGTCATTGCTTCGGCCGCGGTTACCTGATCAGACGGCCCACCCGTCCGCAGAATGTCGGTGACCGTGAGAATGCCGACGAGGCGACCTGAGTCGTCGGCGACCGGCAGCCCGTGGTGACGATGCAGGTCGAGCATTGCTTGCACCTCTCCGGTCGTCATCCCTGGTCGGAGTACCTCGCTCCAAAGGCTCATCACCTCGCCAACCGCCACCGTGTCGAGCAAGTCGACATCGCTGGTGCGCAGTAATCGGATGCCCCTGCGCACAAGGGGGATGGTGTAGACGCTCTCTTTGTGTATTCGATCAGCGATGGCGGTCGACAAGGAGGTAGCCAGCATGAGTGGGAGGACGAGACCGTAATCGCCGGTCAATTCGAACACGATGAGGATCGACGTGAGCGGCGCCCGGGCGACCGCCGCGAACATCGCCGCCATCCCCACTACGGCAAACGCTCCCGTGTCGAGTTGAGAAAACCCCCAGACCGGCTCGACGAGCACGGCAAACGCAGCGCCGAGCGACGACCCGATGAAGAGCGCCGGCATGAAATGGCCACCCGAGGCCTGAGATCCGAGGGTCCCCGCCGTTGCCAGGATCTTCAGGCCGACCAGCACCAGCAGAACCCACCAGGCGATATCCATGATTCCGCCGCCCACGAGTTGCTGAATGAAGTCCTGGCCGGTTCCGAGGACCCTCGGCTCGATCGTCACGATGGCGGCCACCGGAATCCCGAACGCCAGCGGACGCAACCAGGTCCGCCTCTCGAACCGGGCGAACGGGGTATGGACTGAGTCGAACGTCTTCAGGAAGAGAAACCCCACCACCGCGGCCAGCAATCCCAGAACCACATAGAGGACGAGTTCCGTTGGATCGCCGACACTGTGGGGCTGGACAGACAGAATCCGGTCCTCACCGACAATCGATCTGGCAGTCACTGCGGCAGTGACGGAGGCAATGACCACCGCGTTGAGATGGCGAATGGCAAAATTGCCGAGGATCACCTCCATCGCGAACAACATCCCGGCAATGGGAGCGTTGAAGGATGCTCCAATCCCGGCCCCCGCCCCTGCGGCAACGAGGCTGCGCACCTGGTCTTCCCCGAGACCCGAGTAGCGTCCGATCGATGAACCGATCGCCCCACCGACCATCACCGTTGGTCCCTCTCGCCCGGCCGAACCTCCACTGCCTAGTGTCAATGCGGTGGCGAGAATCTTGAGGTAGCTGGACCGGGTCGGCACATAGCCGGAACGAACCGCCAGACCGGCGGTCGTCTCCGGAACGCCGCTTCCGCGCAGTTCAGGAAAGCGCTGCGCCAAAGCCCAGGCTGCGAACAGCCCGACCGGGACGGTGAGCAGCGGCATGAAGCGCCCCCACGACAGAGCACCGTCCATCCACCCGACGCCGTCGCGAACGAGTTCGATGCTCCCGATCATTGCGGCCCCGCCCAGACCGGCCAGCAGCCCGACGACGAGCGACAAACCGATGAACACGGCCGTCGTCTGGCGGCGAACGAGGGTACGGAGGCGTTGCTTCACTCTGACCCAACCTAGTGGTGGCGGTGGATCCAACCGCTGTCTACCCCCGGTCGCGGAGAACCCTCCGGAGGATCTTCCCGGACGCCGACTTGGGGATCTCGTCGACGAACTCGAGAGCCCTGATCTGTTTGTAGTGTGCGACGTGACCGGCCACGTACTCCTGGAGATCCGCCGCGGCAACCGCCGCGTCGGGTTTTGTCACCACGAACGCTTTGGGGAGTTCACCCGCCTCGACGTCGGGAATTGGCACGACCGCCACGTCGGCGACGGCGGGGTGGGTGAGCAGCAATGCCTCGAGTTCGGCAGGCGCCACCTGGAATCCCTTGTACTTGATCAGCTCTTTGAGGCGGTCGACGATGAAGTAGTGCCCATCTTCATCGACATGGCCGATGTCGCCGGTGTGGAGCCAGCCATGCTCATCGATTGTGACCGCGGTCGCTTCCGGGTTGTTGAGGTATCCCTTCATCACCTGATCGCCACGAATCCAGATCTCTCCATCGTCATCGAGGCCGAGATCCGCACCTGAGACCGGATCAACGATCCTGCACTCGGTGTTCGGAAGCAACACCCCGATGGAACCCGCTTTGAAGCCGCCGACCGGAGTCGCATGGGTGACCGGGCTCGTCTCGGTGAGGCCGTAGCCCTGGACGACCTCGCATCCCACCCTTGCCGCAGCTTGGGCGGCGAGTTCTGCGCCGAGCGGCGCCGCACCGGAGAAAACCTGCCTGGCCGCAGAGAGGTCGTACTCGTCGACCAGCGGATGCTTGGCCAGAGCCAGCACGATCGGAGGTACGAGGTAATAGCGGGTCACCGCATGGTCCTGGCAGATCTGCAAGAACTGAGCGAGGTCGAACCGGGGCATCGTGACGAGGGTTGTCCCCTGCGCCAGCGCGCCGTTCATCAGAACCTGCATGCCGTATATGTGGAAGAAGGGAAGAATCCCGATCCCGATGTCGTCAGGGGAAATCTCGAGGACGACCTGACTCTGCTCCAGATTGGCTACGAGGTTTCGGTGAGTGAGCATGACGCCTTTGGGGAGACCCGTCGTCCCGCTCGAATAGGGCAGCACCACGACGTCTTCTGAGGGGTTGACCGGCGTGTGCTCGCCGAGCGGAGCGCCGAACAGCTCACTCAGGGGCGCCGCGCCTTCGGTCGGGTCGATCGTGTAGACGTTCTCCAGACCGGCCCGAGCCGCCGCTTCCCTGGCGACATCGACGATGATGCCGACCGTCACGAGGTATGAGGCTCCCGAGTCCTCCAACTGGAACCTCACCTCTTCTGCCGTGTAGGTGGGGTTGAGAGTGGTGATCGTTCCGCCTGCCATCGCGGCTCCGTGGAACACGATCGCGTACTCCGGTAGGTTGGGAGCCAGGATGGCGAGGACGTCACCTCGGCCGAATCCGCGGGAGCGCAGGCCCCCCGCCAGGGCACGAATGCCGGCCTCGAGCTGCCCGAATGTGAGTTGGCGACCGGTAGGGCCGTCGATCAACGCCGGCTTGTCCGGGTTAGCACTCGCCTCCTTCAACACATAGGTCGTGATGGACACATCGGGTATCGAGACACCGGGGTACGGGCTGGTGTGGATCATCTGGCGCTCCGCGAAGTTGGGTGATCATATTCGCACGGCCACGGCTCACCCGCCACGGAGGTCGAGACTAAGTGACTAGTTATTCAGCGCGAGAATTGAATGCTCATCGCGAAAGGAAGAGTGGCTGCCGACCGGACTCTTGCTGCACAAGAACAGATTCTCGCCGGGGACGGGCGAACTGAAGAGCCGATCGTGCCACCGGGCTGGGGCATGATCGGCTCTTCACAGATGGCAAGCAGTTCTAGGTTATGAGTTCTAGGTTCTTACTCCAGGCTCACGCCCAGGGCTAATGGTGAGTGGCTCCAAACACCACCCTGCCGTCGACGGTTGCCCGGTCGACTTCACCGAGGAAGCGAAGATGTTCGATATGGGCAAACGTCTCGCTCTCCGCCATGAACCCCCACGAACGTTTCGGAAACAGTTCCTCCGCCAGAATTTCGACCGACATCGGGCCGGAGGTCGCGACGATTTGGCGGAGTTGATCGAGGCGTTCCTCGTGGTGATGCTTGATCGAAGCCGCCCGACGGGCCAGGTCGACGATCGGGTCGCCGTGAGCCGGAAGCACCAAACCAACACCGGGCAAAGCGACCGCCTTGTCGAGGCTGGCCACATAGTCGGCCAGCGGGTCGGCGCCGGCCCCGATTCCGGCGATGTGCGGCGTGATGGTCGGCAACACGTGATCACCGCTGAACAGCACCCCCGATTCCGGATCGAACCAACACAAATGATCCGCCGTGTGCCCCGGCGTATGGACCGCCTGCAAAGTGCGGCGGCCGAGCTGAAGCTCCTCGCCGTCGATGAGACGCCTGGTCGGGGTGGGGATCCGATACATGCGATGGCCGACGTTGCGCATCCACCACCCGCGGGCACGGGCACCGGCCGAACGGCGCTGCGACGCGCCATGCCAGGGCATCCGGCCCGCCCGGGCTTCCGCATGCCGGGCCAGCTCGTCCTCGTCGATTTCCGAGTGGTTGTCGAGTGTCCACCAGATCTGGAACGACTTGTGCGTCAGGAGTTCGGCGCCCGATTCGGCAGCCAGCCTGGCAGCATTACCGAAGTGATCGGGATGCGAGTGTGTGACCATGATCGTGTGGACCCTGGCGATCGGGACACCGGCAGCATCCAATCCACGACGGATGGCCGCCCAGGCCGCTCTGCCGGGCAAGCCCGTGTCGATAACGGCGGCGCCGCGGTCATCCTCGAGAACATACATGTTCGTATGCCCGAGGCCGGTGAAGTTGATCGGCAGCTGCACCCTGATGACCCCCGACGCGACCTCTTTTGAGTCGGGCGAGGCGGGCGCGGCTTCTTCTTTCATCAGTACGACTTAGGGAGTCCGAGGGAGTGCTGAGCAACGAAGTTGAGGATCATCTCACGGCTGATCGGAGCTGTTCGAAGCAGGCGCGCGTTCCCCCACATGTCGGCGAGGCCGTATTCGGAGGCCAGGCCGTTTCCTCCGTGCGTTTGGATCGAGTGGTCGAGCGCCTCGAGTGCCGCCTCGCCGGCGGCGTATTTGGCCATGTTGGCGGCTTCTGCCGCATCATGTCCGTGATCGTATTGCCAGGCGGCTTTGTAGGTCATGAGCTTGGCAAGTTCCACCTCGACCTTGGCCTTGGCGAGTGGGTGAGCGATTCCCTGGTGTGCACCGATCGGCACATCCCATACTTTGCGTTGACGGGCGTAATCGGCTGCTTTGTCGAGCGCATAGCGGCCGATACCCGCTCCGATAGCGGCACCGGTGATGCGCTCGGGATTGAGGCCCTGGAAGACCTGACGGAGGCCGTCCCCCTCGGTCCCGACCAGGCGATCGGCCGGTACGGCCGCATTGTCAAAGAACAGCGTGTACTGGTTCTCCGGGGAGACCATTTCCATGTTGATCTTTTGCTTCGTCAGTCCTTGCGTGTCCACATCAACCACGAACAGCGACAGCTGCGCGTTCCCGGTGGTTTCATCGACTCCGGTGCGAGTCACCACCAGGATCTGATCCGCCTCGTCGACCGCGGAGATGTAGTACTTCTGGCCGTTGAGGCGATACACATCGCCATCGCGTTTGGCCGTCGTCGAGATGCGATGCGAATTCGATCCGGCATCCGGTTCCGTGATGGCGAAGGCAATCCGTCGCTCCCCCGTTGCCAGGCCGGGTAACCACGCCTGCTGCTGTCCGTCCGTGCCGAATCTGGCGATGATCGATCCGGCGATGGCCGGCGAGACGATGAGGATCAGCAATGGGAGGCCCTGGGCGGCCAGTTCCTCGCACACGATGGCAAGCTCATAGATGCCCATCCCGCCACCGCCGAACTGCTCAGGGATGTTGACGCCGACGAACCCGCCACCCGCCAGCGCCTCCCAGAGTTCCTCTACCTTCTCACCGCGCCGACCCCGCTCGGCGTAGTACTCGTGGCCGAAGCCCGCCGCGATCTCTGCGATCGCCTGTCGCAACATCAACTGCTCCTGCGTCTCCACAAAGTCCACGGTTTGCCTCCTGTCAAAGAAGGGTAGACCCCGGGTCGGGGGGTCCGGCCACCAGAATCGACGAACCGAATCGATTCGAGCGCTCTGTCATGGGAGCGATCCGGTTACGCAATCCGAAATCAGCAGAACACAGAGGTGGGATCCATTGGCTAGTACTCCCTCTCGCCCTGCTGATCCCTGCGCTCCGCCGCCCACTGGACGAAGGCCTCCAGACTTGCCGGATTGGCCATGGCGTCCAAGCGGGCCGCCTGTTCGATCGCTACCCCCCCGATGATTCGCTTGACCGGCACCTCCATCTTCTTTCCATTCAATGTGCGCGGAATGTCGGGGATCCGGTGGATCTCGTCGGGGACGTGGCGAGGCGAAATCTCTGACCGAATTTTGGAGCGCAACCGATCTTGCAGGTCGGCGTTCATCGTGAAGCCGGCCTTCAAAGCGACGAACAGCAATAGCCGATCCTCGCGACCAAGTGCACCGGTATCGATGACAAGGCTGTCCTCGATCTCGGTGAAGCTGTCGACGACACGGTAGAACTCGCTGGTTCCCGTCCGTACCCCGCCTCGATTGAGCGTCGAGTCGGATCGGCCCGAGACGACGCACCCTCCGTCGGAGGTCACCTTGATCCAGTCGCCGTGGCGCCACACGCCGGGATACATCTCGAAGTAGCTGGCCCGGTACTTGGAGCCGTCCGGATCGTTCCAGAAGTAGATGGGCATCGATGGCATCGGTGCAGTGATGACCAGTTCTCCGACCTCGTCGATGATCGGCTTGCCCAGCACGTCGTAGGACTCGACACGGGCGCCGAGATAACGACACTGGATCTCGCCTGCCTTCACCGGAAGCACAGGACACGAGCCGATGAATGCTGCGCAGAGATCGGTGCCACCGCTGATCGAGCCGAGCAGGAGGTCATCGTGGACCCGGTCGTAGACCCAGGCAAACCCGTCCGGAGTGAGCGGTGCGCCCGTTGAGCCGACGCTTCGCAAATGCGAAAGGTCGTACTGGCTACCCGGGTGAAGATCGGCTTTGAGGCACGCATGGATGAACGGGGCAGACGTTCCAAAGTAGGTGAGCTCGAGCCGTTCGGCCATCTGCCAGAGGGCGCTCAGGTCGGGATAGCCCGGACTGCCGTCGTACAGGATGATCGTTGCGCCGACCTGCAGTCCGGACACGAGGAGGTTCCACATCATCCACCCCGTCGATGTGTACCAGAAGAACCGATCGTCTTCACCGAGGTTCATGTGAAAGACCAGATCTTTGAGGTGCTGGAGGAGAATGCCTCCCTGTGAGTGCACGATGGGCTTGGGCAGCCCGGTGGTTCCCGATGAGTACAGGACCCACAGGGGATGGTCGAAGGGGACGGGCTCGAAGCGCAGGGGTTCCGGATGAGAAGTGAATTCCTCCCAGCCCAGTGTGGACGACGGGCGGCGGGTGCCGATTCGGTTGAGAATGACCGTCGCCTCGAGGGAAGGAAGCCGAGCTGCCAGCTCCTCCACGATCTCGAGACGATCGAACATTTTTCCCCCGAACCGATAACCGTCCACCGCCAACAGAACCTTGGGTTCGATCTGCTCGAAGCGATGCGCCACCGCTCCGATTCCGAACTCCGGTGAGCAACTCGACCACACGGCTCCGAGGCTGGCCGTGGCCAGGAACGCCACCAGCGTCTCCGGAATGTTGGGCATCAGGGCGGCCACCCGATCTCCCATTCCAACCCCAAGGCGACGGAGGCCGGCGGCAGCGGCCGCTACCTGGTCGGCCAGGGCCGCATAGGTCACTTCCCGGCGGACGCCGAGTTCGTCTGTGGCGATGACGGCGAGATGGTCGTCTCTGCGGGATAAGGCCCGCTCGGCGTAGTTGAGGCGGGCGCCCTCGAACCAGCGAACGCCCGGCATGTCTCGACCACTGAGCACGCGCTCGTAGGACGACTCGATCCCGAAGTACTCCCAGACCGCTCCCCAGAATCCCTCGAGATCAGAAACCGACCATTCCCAGAGGGCGGAGTAGTCGCCGAACGTCTTGCCATGGGACCGCGCCAGCCAGTTCGAGAACTCCGTGAGTTTGGCGTCTCTGCGCTCCTCCGGTGAGGGCTCCCACAGGACGGTTCCTTCGGTGATGTCCCGGTACATGGATTCGAGGCTAGTGAAGTTGTGTAACCGGAATCAGGGTGATCATGTCGTCCGTCGGGGGCGCCATGCACTGGGTAGTCTCAGCGCAGGCCGTACACGATGGAGGTTCTCTGCATGCGACCTGTCTACGCCCTGTCCGGCGGTGTGTCCAAATTCGCCAAGGCCAGACCGGATAAGACCTTCCAGGCCATCGTCAAGGAGGCCTATGACTACGCCGTCGCCGACCTCGGCCTCGAATTCCCGGCCTTCACGAAGGCCGTCGACGGTTCGGTAGCGTCGTATTTCTCGGATCACTTCTCTCGCCAGCTGATGGCCGGGATCATGGCCCAGGACTATCTGGGACTGGTACCCAAACCATCGCACCGCGTCGAAGGTGGGGGCGCTACCGGCGGTCTCTGTTTTCAAGAGGCGTGGAAGTCGATTGCGTCCGGCCACATGGATGTGTGCGTCGCCTACGGATTCGAGACTATGAGCCACGTCGAAACCTGGAAGGGCAACGAGTTCATTGCGCTTGCATCGGACGTGTCGTGGGACTATCCGGTGGGAGGGTTCTATTCGGGCTACTACGCAATGATGGTGACCCGCCACATGAAGGAGTACGGCACGACCGTCGAGCAGATGGCGGCGGTCTCGGTCAAGAACCACCTCAACGCCTACCACAACCCCTACGCCCAGAAGCGCAACCGCTACACAATCGACGACGTCCGCAACTCACCGATGGTTGCCTGGCCGCTGACCCGCCTGGACATCTGCGTCATGTCGGACGGCGCGGCGGCGGTGATCTTTGCTTCAGAGGAGGGTATCGAGCGGCTGGAGGCAGCCGGTGCAGAAATCACGCGGCCGCTCGTCCGGGTCACCGGCATCGGCCGTGGCACCGATGCCATGCGGATGGGTGATCGTCCACACGTCGACTACGAGACATTCATTTCGGACTACGCAACCGATCAGGAGCGGGACTCCGATGACACTCGTTCCTACTACCGGGATTTGTGGGAGCGAGGTACACGGTATCCGGGGGTCCACTCGTTCAGGGCCGGGCGCACCGCCGGCAACATGGCCTACGCACATGCCGGCATCTCCGATCCGCTGGCCGAGCTCGATTTTGTCGAGCTTCACGACGCCTACACCTCCAGCGAAGTCCAGACCTACGAGGATCTGGGACTGTGCCGGTATGGCGAGGGTGGACCATTCGCAGCCTCCGGAAAGGCGTTCATGCCAGGCATCGACTACGGGCTCGATTTGACCGAGGATCCGGCCTGCGCTGTGAACCCGTCCGGCGGGCTGATCGCCTGTGGCCATCCAGTGGGGGCAACGGGGCTGATGCAGGGAGTCTTCGCAATTTGGCAACTCCAGAACACGATCAGCAAGCACTTCGGGGACGAGACGCTGCAAGTCGCCGACGCCCGCCGGGGAGCCATCCACTCTCACGCCGGGACCGGCACCTACGTTTCGGTCAGCATTCTCGAAAAGGAGGGGAACTGATGAGCGACGCACGCCGGGACGAGACGTTGGGCGGCTTCGTCGTCCACGGAGTTCCATTTCCCATCGAGACCGACACGGACGCCCTGGCGTTCCTCAAGCGGATGACACCCATCCAGATCGAGCAGGAGTACTCGATCACCTACCTCCATTCGTATGGACAGGACAGCCCCTGGTTCGCCGGCGCTTCCAACAAACGGCTGCTGGCCTCGCAGGATGCCGAATCCGGGTACTCCTACGCCACCCCGCGCGGCCATGACATGTACTCAGGTCGGGAGACCGAATGGATCGATGTCACCGATCGAACGGCGACCGTGCACGCGTTCACCGTCTGCTACTTCGGATCGGAGGAGTTCTTGCCGGATACACCGTTCGTACTGGCCCTGATCGAGTACGAAGGTGTGAACACCCTGTTCCTCACCAGATTGATCGGCCTGGATCACACGCAGGCATCGCTCGAGTGGATCGGCAGAGAAGTACAGCCCCGGTTCCTGAGAAACAGCAAGCTGAAGCCGACCGACGTCTATTTCGTACCCACCTAGTGGTCCGTCGCGGATTTGGTGACTTGGTCTCCTGCCGGACGATCCCCGCTGTGGCAGGGTTCGTGGCACTGCCTACCCCGGTCATCAAATAGCAGACAGACCACTAGAACGCGCAAGTTCGTTTCCCCCGCCGCACCCGACCTGCCGCCACCATGGCGCCCGGTCCGGCGATCAGGGCCGGTCGGCCGAAAGGACCGAATCAGCGCGGGGATGATCAGCAGTCCAGCGCACGGAGGGCAACATCGACGTGCAGCTTGGCGTGACCCCCATACTCGTGGGCTTCGTCAAGTGAGTCGGACTGGAGGGTGAACGTTGCCCAGCCGACGATGCGCATGGGGTGGCTGGCGAGCGACGGCATGGTGTTGTTGTCGGATCGCCAATCGTCGATGGCAGTCAGCATCGCTCCCCACTCTGCGCCGGGGTCGGTCCAGGTGCCGCCGAGCACGTCGCGCAAGACACAATCGTTCGCCATCAGCGGGTCGGCCAGGCCTGGCGGCGTGCCGTCCAGTCCGGGTAGCACTCCTGCGGTTGTCTCACCGCTCACGACGCCGTCGCCGTTGCGATCGCCGTAGCCGGGCCCGTTCGGTCCGACGACGAGGTTCGCAGCCGTTTCAGCGGCCACCCGGGCAGCCTCGACCGATGTGGCACTTCGCCAGGCGGCGACGGCCTCGTGGATGGCGTCCATCTGCTCGCGCAACGACGGGGAGGCCGATACAACGTCGCCGGTGGTTGCAGCGGCGACTACATCTACGGTGGGCACCGGCTCGGTTTGGCTGGCGTTGCTTGTTGACGAACTCCCTCCGCAGGCAGCGAGAGCGATCATCGCCCCTACTGCCCACATGACGAGCGTCCGCATGCCCGGGTCCTCCCTAGTGCTTGATCGCTCGTTGAACACTATCGCCGACGCCATCCGAACTGGAACTCACCAAGCTGAACCTCTCAGGCCGCTCGCTCCTTGATGACCTCCGGGATGCTGATCCTGCGAATTGCTCGCAAGCCGGGGATCTGGCTGACGAGCGCCACCACCACTATGGCCAGCGAAGCCCAGACGAAGGTCATCGGCTTCACATAGAGATCGAACGAGAACATGTCACTGCTGAAGGTTCCCATCGCTGCCTTGGAGAGGTAATACCCGGCCAAGAGCCCGATCGGGATACCCATGATCGCCACGATCAAGTTCTCGGTTGTGATCAACCGACTGATCGTTCGACGATCGGTCCCGACGGCCAGCAAGGTCGCGACTTCCCTACGCCGCTCGGCGATATTCACGCTCATTGCGTTGAAGATCAGGGCGAACGCCATCGCTCCGCCGAATACCAGCATCACCCCGACAAACGCATAGAAGAGCAGCATGAACTGCTGCATCATGTCGAACATCGCCTTGGAGTCGTTGAACGCTGCGACACCCGGCAGTGCGGTGATGGCCGGTCGGAGGTCGCTTCCCTCGAAACCTTCCTCGTATCTAATCAAGGCTGAGGTGGCAGGCAGACGGGACCCCACCAGTCCCTCGACACGCTCGGTCGAGATGTAGGCGAGTGTCCCGAGGGGCTCATCGAGAAATCCCGCGATCTCGTCTGTGAACGATGCCCCGATAGCCCCCACCTGCACCTCGAGAGGGTCACCGACCTCAACTCCCAGGAGATCCGCAACGGCCTTACCAACCAGCACGCCCTCGGACCCCAGATCGAGCCAATCACCGTTCACGGACAGGAACCTGTGCATCTGCGTATTGGACGCAAGAGCGACCAGCGCCGTGTCGTAATCCTCGACCCCGGCGACCAGCGTGACCGGAACCTGGAGGCTCGTTTCAACGGAGTCGATGCCGTCGAGTCCGGTCAGTGCTGCGACTTCGGCGGGCGCGACCGGACCGATGAAATAGACCGTCGCGTCCTCCTGCTGGATGTCGACGAACTGAGTGTTCATCAGGTAGTTGACCGTGTCGATCATCCCCCACGACACGAGCACCAGCATCAGCGACAGCACTACCCCTACCACCGTGTAGATCGTGCGGCGCGGATTGCGTCCGATACCACGAAGCGGCATGCGCCAGCGGATCGGCAAACGTCGAAGCGGCGGGATGATTCGTTCGAGCAGGCTGATCTGCCCTCCTCCCGTGGGAGTCTCGCCACGCATTGCTTCTGCAGGGCGAATACGCGATGCGACGAGGGCGGGCGCCAGGGCGGCCAGGAAGGCAGCTCCAACGCCGAAGAGGATCCCGCCGACGGCGTTGATCGGGTAGAACTCGATGAGGGTCACCGGAACCGACAACAGTCCCGTGTAGAAGGTAGTGATGACGCGGGCGAGCAACGCTCCGGCAATCGCTCCGGGAACGGCGGCCACCACCCCCGGAACCACCCCGTACCCGAGATAATGCCTGAGTACCTTCCCTTTCGTCATCCCGTTGGCGAGCATCGCTCCGATGTGCGGGCGCTGCGCGTGGACGAGGCGGCTGATCATCACATACGACGCCAGACCGGCGGCCGTAAGGAACAACAAGGGGAAGAACCCTGCCATCTCCTCGAATCCCTTGATATCCTCAGACAGCGCAGCATTCGACGGCTGCTCCGCTCGCGTGTAATCCGCTGCGACCCCCGCCGCCGTCGCCGTAGGCGCCAACTGCTCGAGCAGACCGTCGTTTTCCGCGCCGCCATCGAAATAGACGGCCAGTTCATTCGGGCCGGACTCTGTGAACTTCTGCGCGGTTTCCTCAGTGGTAAAGATCACACCAAAGTTGTCGGGGGTGGTGATGAGTTCCTGGCGGCTGCGCGAAGGCCAGATGTACTCGGGCGAAGAAACGATGCCTGCCACTTCAGCTGAAACCCAGTTGTCGCCGGCGAGAACGTCAATGGATTCACCGGGGCTCAAGTCGAAGTGATTCGCCATGTGCTCTTCGACGAGCACGGAGTCGCCCACGCCGAGATACGAGCCCTCGAGCACTTTCAACTGATTGACGTCCGCCTGCCGGTCGGCGGGCACGCCGACGACCCGGCCGAGCATCTTGACCCCGCCTATCTGAAGAGGGTGGTCGGCCACGGTCCGCACCGCCACCGACTCGACACCCTCAACCACGGCCACCGAGCCCGCCAGCGTCTCGACATCGCCCCCGACGTAGGTCACGTTGGCGAATCGGTACTCGGTGAAGGTGGCCTGATAGGAGGCGTCCAAATTGAGGTACGAGTCGTAGGAGGCTACGAACATCGTGACGCCGAGGAAGACGGTTACTGCAACTGCGATGAACTGGGCACGGTGTCGGCGGATGTCGCGCCGGAGTTTCCGATTGAGCGTGCTCACCATGTCAGTGCCTCCGCCTCCACCGGAGAGTCGATCCGAAGATCATCAACCACCATCCCCGACCGCAATCGCAGGACGCGATCGGCCATATCCCCGACCGCCGCGTTGTGGGTGACAATGAGCACCGTCTGGTTGTTCCGGCGGTTCAAGTCCCGCAACAGCCCGAGGATCATCCGACCGGTCTCGAAGTCGAGCTCGCCGGTCGGCTCATCGCACAGGAGAATCGGCGGTTCCTTGGCGAGGGCTCTGGCGATGGCGACCCGCTGCTGCTCACCGCCCGACAACTGCGCCGGGAAGTGGTCGGCCCGGTCGGCCAGGCCCACCAGCTTCAAAACCTCACGGGCCCGATCACCACCGTCGTGGCCGGTCAGTTCGGCGACTAGTTCGACGTTCTCGGCTGCCGTCAGGGTGGGGATCAAATTGAAGAACTGGAAGATGAATCCGACCTCCGAGCGGCGATAGGAAATCTGCTCGTCGGCCGTCAAGGTCGTGACATCGATGCCGTTCACAACGAGCGAACCGGCCGTCACATCGTCGATGGCCCCCGTCAGGTTGAGCGCGGTCGTCTTCCCGGAGCCGCTCGGTCCAAGCAAGACGGCGAATTCGCCGGACGGAATCTCGAGGTCGACGCCGCGCAAGGCATGAACCGTGGTGGCGCCTTCCCCGTACGTCTTGTCGACCTGTTTCATGACGATGGACATCGAAGCTCCTAGGGGTTGAGGCCGTCGAAAACGAGTCGGACGCGCCGGCCGACGTTGGCATGAACCGCCCCCGGGGCGACACCCTCCAGACTCAAGTAGATGATGAGCTCTGCAATCAAAACCGAGTAGAGAACGAATACGGCGTCCTCAACAGCCAGCGAGGAGTCGAGGCGTCCGGACTCTTGGTGGACGGAGAGAACGCCGGCCAGCTGGGTCATCAACTCCTCGTCGAGGCGAGCGAGTTCTTGAATGGCTTCGCCGCCCCAGAGGCTGAACCGGAGCACCTCCCGGAGGAGGTTTCGATCGGTGGCCAGCATGATGTCGAGATAGGCGGCGAAGAGGTGCCGGACGGCCTCGACCGGGTCGACGTCGTGGGACACCGCCGCCCTACCGGCGGCCAGCATCTCTCTGACCTCGGCCTCGAAGAGAGCAATGAGGAGCGACTGCTTCGAACCGAAGTAGTTGTAGAGCGTCCCGACGGCGACCTCTGCGTCCGCGGCAATGTCGTCCATGCGGGCGGCCTCGATTCCGTCAGTCGCAAACCTGGCAGAGGCGGCTTCGAGGATCGCCTTCGAGGTCTTCTCTTTTTTGGCCTGCCGGAGCGACAATCTGAACCTTCTCTATGTTTAGAGTCGGTTCAAGTTTAGACGATGGCCCGGCGATGACCACCTGAGTGAAGACCCACCCGGAGGGGCCGAAGGGCCCTCCCGGTGCCGACCGCGCGCCGCGCTACCCCCTCGACGCCAGCCAGAAGATGCCCGGCAGCTTCCCGGGCGACGGATCCGCATCGAGGTCGACCATCTTCTTCGTAACGTGATGCTTCGTCTTGTGGTCGGCGAACCAAAGCGGCTTCACCGGCGTTCGGAACGGGCCCCACATCACGCTCTTCTGCGGCCGATCGAACAGGTACGTGTTGTGAACAACACCGTGACCCGATTGGATGTCGTTCCTCGGGGAGCCGGGGAATGCGCCCCAGGTCGCGCTTGTCGAGAAGAAGCCGACCCCGGTCCACAGATTCACGCAGACCGTTCCGTACCGGAGGTCGGCGATCGCCTCGTTGACGGCGCTCCGCACCTCCGGGTCCTTCAGCGACTTCGGGTGAACGATGATGGTGGCGCCGAGCGTTCCCCAGAGATCTTCGTTGCAGAACTGCACTGCCCGCCGGAGGTACTCAGCCGTCGACCCCGGCGAAGGGATCGATGCCTCGGCAAACAGGCCGGTGAACGATTCCGTCGTGAAGCACACGTCCCCCGTCGACTCCGCCCGCAGGCCTTCGATCAGTGTCCAGGGCACGGTTCCCGGAGTCGTTTCACCGAATCCGGCAGCCTCCGGGTGTTCCTTCAAGAACGCCTTCCATCGATCCTCGGCTCCCGGGTAGTAGGCAGGACGCTCGGGGGTGATCGACAGGCCGTTCTTGATCGCGTCGATCAACCGGTCGCGCAGCGTCCAACTCTCGGGAGTCACGACGACCCGCGCCGCGATGCAATTGAAGCCGGCATTGTGGGTCAGCATGGCCGAGATGTTCTTTCCCTGGTGCTGGAGGTCTTTCTCGGACCAGGGCCCGGGAACGATGATCACGGGCGTCACGCTGCCGAGTTCGGAACTGAACGGCTTGTCGAGGACCGGATCGTCTGCCGCCTTGCGGGCAGCGCCCTCCTCGCCCGGTCCAAACACGATCGCATCGTGGGTCTTGTCCGAACCGGTCATGTGAATGGACCCGACCAGCTCGTGGTGACTGAGGTAGTCGCCTTCGGCGGCTCCCCCGTAGACAATCCGCATGAACCCGTCGTCGATCATGTCGGCGAATACGTCGGCGAAGAGTGGCCCGAGGTACTCGTTGACCGGGTTCATCTTGAGTAGCACGACCTCGTTTTCGGCGAAGAGCTTGTACATGACGTCCATTGGGGGGATCGAGGCGATGTTGCCTGCACCGAGCACGAGCGAGACCCGACCGACCTGATCAGCGTCATCTCCATAAGCGAGAGCCTGAGTGGCGGCGAGGTCGGCAGGTGTCACCCCCGGCTCCATCCAGATCTCGGCCTTGATCCCTGTCCAGAGGAGCCGGTCGTAGATGTCGGTCGGAAAGACTCCCACGACGGTCTGGCCCTTGCGTGTCGTCACCGGACCCGGGAACTGGGGGGTGCCGTGCTCGAGGATGTCGCGCAAAGAGTTCCGCAGGAGCCGGGCGTTGCGAATGGTGAGGTGGGGTCCCGAGTTCCACTCCTCAGACGACACCGGCTCGTCGAAAGCGATTCCCTTGGCGTCGCAGGCCAAACGGGTCCATCGCTCGGCTAGAGCCCGGGTGCGGGCCATGATCAACTCGAGGTACTCGATGCGCCGCTCGATCGACGTCTGCACCCAACGTTCCTTGTTGGCGTCCAACTCGCCGAGAAAGCGATCCATCTCCTCGGGCGTCGAAACCTCGATCGTGTGAACGCCTTCAGGGTGAATGATGCTGCCGACCGATACCGTCACAAAGACTCCTTCAAAGACACCGCAACAAAGCGTAGTTGCAGAGAGCCGCCCGCCGTCGAGGCGTTTTCGCGCGGGAATCCCACCGTATAGGGGAAGAACCCCGCGCGAAAACGGGTATCTAGTGCCGGGCTAGTGAGTCGCGAAGGTGGGGTGCGAACAAATCGGGCTCCAGGAGGAAGGCGTCGTGACCACGATCGGAGTGAACTGTGATTCGCCGGACGGGAACGCCGGCGCGCTTCAGGGCGGCGGCCAGTTCCTCCTGCTCGTCTGGATAGAAGCACACGTCCGAATCGATCGAGAACACCATGAACCGCTGGTGGCGACAGCGTCGCAGCAACTCGTCGAGATCCGCCGCGCCGGCCTGATCAAGCAGATCGAACGTCTGCCACGCCTCGATTATGCGCAGATAGCTGTTGGCGTCGAACCGCTGGACGAACTTCGTTCCCTGATGCCACATGTACGACTCGAGGGGATTCGCGATCCGGACGTACCCGCCGGTCTCGTCGCGATCGACTACCTCCGTCCGGGCCCGCTCCTCCATCGCCTTGAGCGAAACGAACGTCTTGTGGCCGATCATCCTGGCCAGCGCCAGACCGCGTTCCGGACGCGGACCGTCGTAGTAGTCCCCACGGTTGAACATGGGGTCGTTCTCGATGGCTAGCGCTTGCTCGAAGTTGTGGATCCTCTGCAGGGCCGTCACGCCCAGGCCGGCGGCGATCGGGATCACGACGTCGACCCGATCCGGGTAGCGGGAAGCGAGGCTCAGTGCCATGAGCCCGCCGACCGACCCTCCGATGACCGCGTGGAGACGACCGATGCCGAGGTGGTCGAGAACAGCCACCTGGCTGTCGACAATGTCGCCGAGGGTGATCCGCGGGAAGGTCGAACCGTAGCGCCGCCCGCTCGCCGGGTTCACCGAGGAAGGCCCCGTCGACCCGTAGCAACTCCCGATGTAGTTGGCGCAGATCACCGCGAACTCGTCAGTGTCGAGTGCCTTGCCCGGCCCGATGAACTCGTCCCACCAGCCAACCCGGACGTCATCGGTCCACCGGCCGTCGAGTCCGGGGACCTCCTCATTGAGGCCGGCCGCATGCTGACTTCCGGTCAGGGCGTGGAACACGAGGACGGCGTTCGAGCGATCCGGGTTCAAGTCCCCGTAGATCTCGTACGACACCGTCACGGGCGCAAGTCGCTCGCCGTCGTCGAGCACCTGGCCATCCGGCAAGGTCACAAAACGAGTTTCGACGCGACCCACCGTGCCGCTCATCACCACGCTCCCGGTCGACGCGGGTCAAAACTCGTAATGCCGGGGACGTGGCCCCCGAGCGCTGACGGGGAGGCCCTCACACCGGTGCTGCTTCTTGCGAACGAGCGAGCGCCTGGGAGAAGTCCCGCTTGATGTCCTCGATGTGCTCGATCCCGACCGACACGCGAACGAGATCGGAACGTACGCCGGCCGCGGCACGTTCCTCCTCACTGAGTTGCTGGTGGGTCGTGGAGGCCGGATGGATCACCAGGGTCTTGGCGTCGCCCACATTGGCGAGGTGGCTGGCCAGCTCAACCGCGTTGATGAACCGCCGTGCCGCCTCGAATCCACCCTCAACGCCGAACGACAGGACGGCCCCGAAGCCATGCTGGAGATACTTCTTCGCCAGGTCGTGTGATCGGTGTGACGGCAATCCCGGGTAATTGACCCAGCTCACTTCCGATAGATCTTCCAGCCAGGAAGCGAGAGCGAGCGCATTGTCGACATGACGCTGCACCCGGAGCGAGAGAGTCTCCAGCCCTTGCAGGAGAAGAAACGAATTGAAAGGGCTCAGCGCCGCGCCGAGATCTCGCAGACCTTCGACCCTGGCTCTGATGGCGAACGCGATGTTGCCGAACGGGCCATCCGGACCGAATACATCACCGAAGACCAGGCCGTGGTACCCGGGCGACGGCTCGGTGAAGAGCGGGAAGTTGCCGTTGCGCCAATCGAAGTTGCCCGAGTCGACAATCACCCCACCGATAGATGTCCCATGCCCACCAATCCACTTCGTGGCGGAGGCGACCACGACATCGGCTCCGTGATCGATCGGCCTCACCAGATACCCGGCGCATCCGAAGGTGTTGTCGACAATTAGAGGGATCCCGTGGCGGTGGGCTACTTCGGCGACTGCCTCGAGATCGGGGACGATGAACTCCGGGTTGGCAATCGATTCAACGTAGAGCGACTTGGTGCGTTCGCTGATGGCGGCTTCGAAATCCGACGGATCGGTGCCTTCCACGAACCTCACATCGATCCCGAAGCGCGGCAGCGCCACCTTGAACTGGTTGTAGGTACCGCCATACAGGTAGCTAGACGAGACGATCTCGTCTCCGGCCTGGGCGAGGTTGCTGATTGCCAGCAGCTGTGCGGCCTGTCCAGAGGCGGTCGCAACGGCCGCCACCCCGCCCTCGAGAGCGGCGATCCGCTGTTCGAACACATCGGTGGTCGGGTTCATGATTCTGGTGTAGATGTTGCCGAACTCCTCGAGACCGAACAGACGAGCAGCATGGTCTGCATCGTCGAACGTGTAAGAGGTTGTCTGGTAGATCGGCACTGCCCGCGCGTTTGTGCCGGGGGCCGGTTGTTGGCCTGCATGAACCTGCAGGGTTTCGAATCGGTATTCGGAGCTCATGGCTCTCCTTCGCTGGTGAGATGAAGGAGCTTCTAATTGAAGAACCGCCTTCATCCGTTGGAGAGGCGGTCACGACGGTCGTCGCTCGGTCCTCATCTGTCCCGTTCCCACGGGCAGGAATTGGCACCGTTCTCATTGAGATGGTTGCCAAGGTTTCACAGGGCCTGTTCCCTCCACCTTTCTGGATGATGTTTTGTGCGTGTCGTGGTTATTCGGTCCGAACCTCCAAAGTGCGAGTCGCCTTGTTCTAAGGGAGTTCGACGGAGATGTCAAGAGATTTGCGTCGCCGATAGCCGGACTCTCAGAGTACGGTCGGGGCATGGATCCGAACGAGCCCGTAGAAGTAGGAGCATTCTTCAGCCGAATCGAGGCGGATATCGCGCGGGCTCACCTGGAATCCATCGGCATCAAGGCCTTCGTCCAGGCCGACGATGCAGGCGGCACGTACGCAGGTCTCGAAATGGCCAGAGCCAAGGTATTCGTCCGAGCCGCCGACCTCGCCGATGCACAGGCGGAGCTCGAGATCGAGGCATAGGAAGCGTGGCATTTGCCGGGACTCCCGGCCCCGCAATTCACAACTAGCGGTTGACTATCACGGCGGGCCTCCTGCCACGACCACCCGGCGAAGGTGCTTGGCCGCTTCCAGCCCTGAGCAATGGATTGCCGCGACGCAGAATTCTTCAAATCTGACCGGGGGACTAGTTCTTTTGTGTGTTATGGTGATAGTGCTTCGCATGCGCAGTCGGGGCACGAAGGGGCCCCGGGCACGGAGCCCGGCCGTGAGGTCGGAAAGCACCGGGAGGGCGAATGTACGGTATCGAGTGGCGGACGAGAAAGGCACACGGGCGCGTGCTGATGGTGGTCTTGTCCCTGATCATCGTCGTTGCGAGCGCACCGGCAGGAGCGCTGACCGGGGGGGATCTATCCGGGTATCAAGGGTCACCGTATGCGGTGGCCGAGCGTATCGGCCTGATAGATGGGAACGGCGTCGCCGCGACCGGGGCAACCGGAGCAGGCGTCACGATCGCCCTGATCGACACCGGGGTCGTCGACGTCCCCGGCCTGCGGTACTCGAACGTGACGATCGGTCCCGATTTCTCGTTCGATGACATGATCCCGGATCTGCGCGGCAAAGACGCCAACGGACACGGGACTCATCTCGCCAGCATCATGGTGGCATCTGATCAAGCATGGTTCGACGGTGACCACACACGGTCACCCGACCGGGTGCTCGGTATCGCTCCAGACGCCGACCTGATCAGCATCAAGGCGGGGACTGCGGATGGAACGGTGGACGTGAGTCAAGTGATTGCGGCCATCAACTGGGTCATCAATCAGAAGACGAGCGGTGCATCCGACATCGATATCCTCAACTTGTCATTCGGCACTGCGTCGACCAACCCCTACTCGTCAGACCCGCTGGCCTATGCGGTTGAGCGCGCCTGGCTGGCAGGCATCGTCGTGGTGGTTTCAGCAGGAAACGATGGCAACGCCGGAGCCAGCCTGAGTTCTCCGGCCTACGACCCGCTGGTCATCGCGGTTGGTGCCTCGATGCTCGCCGGAACCGAGACCGAAGCCGACTTCACCTCTGAGGGCGTTCCCAATCGTAAGATCGATGTGAGCGCCCCCGGTAAGTCGATCATCGGCCTTCGCAACCCGGGTTCGTTCTCGGACTATTTCAACTTCGACGGCCGCATCGGCGACGATCTCGTGCGCGCCACCGGCACCTCCCAGGCGGCCGCAGTTGTGTCCGGCGCCGTGGCCCTCCTCCTCGAGGCACGACCCGATCTGAGCCCCGACCAGGTCAAGTGGCTCCTGAAGAAAACCGCCGACAAGACAAAGTCCGAGACCTTCGGGATCTCCCGGCTGCTCAACGTTGCGGAGGCTATCTCCGCCTCCGTCCCGAGCTACTCACAGTCGATCCAGCGGTCCGACGGCAGTGGATCATTGGACGCGGCGCGCGGCCTCTCGCGGTTGTGGATCGGCGGGGTCATGCTCGAAGGCGAGGTAGACATCTTCGGAAACACATGGTCCGGGAATACCTGGTCGGTCGACGCCTGGTCGGTCGACGCCTGGTCCGGGAACACCTGGTCCGGGAACACCTGGTCCGGGAACACCTGGTCCGGGAACACCTGGTCCGGGAACACCTGGTCCGGGAACACCTG
>JARGFH010000008.1:0-4745 GCA_029210695.1 Acidimicrobiia bacterium | reverse complement strand
CTGGTCCGGCAACACCTGGTCCGGCAACACCTGGTCCGGCAACACCTGGTCCGGCGTTAGCTGGGACGGGAACACCTGGAGCGGGAACACCTGGAGCGGGAACACCTGGTCCGGTGTCAGCTGGGACGGCAACACCTGGTCCGGCGTTAGCTGGGACGGGGTCAGCTGGGATGGGAATACCTGGTCCGGCGTTAGCTGGGATGGGAATACGTGGTCCGGCGTTAGCTGGGATGGGAATACCTGGTCGGGCAACACCTGGTCCGGGAACACCTGGTCGGGCAACACCTGGTCCGGGAACACGTGGTCGGGCAACACGTGGTCCGGGAACACGTGGTCCGGGAACACGTGGAGTGGGAACACCTGGTCGTAGCGGAGTACGCTTGAGAGCCACCTGAAGGGGCCGACAGGGGCAGAAAAGGAGCCCCGGCCTAACCCATGCTCTCGAGGCTACGCCAACACCCAACCAGGAACACCTGGGCGATCACAGGCCTGATGGCCACTGCGAGCGGAATCATGTTGATTCCGCTCGCCGGTTCGTCGATTCCCCTCGGCGCGCCGTTCGAGGTCAGTTGGTGGGTCCTGGCAATACTCTTCGCCATCGTCGAACTCGGCGGCATCCATATCTCAACGCGCAGGGGAGCACATACGCTGACCCTGGCGGAGTTGCCTCTGGTACTCGGTCTGGCGGCTTCAGCACCATTGGCGATCGCCCTCGCACGGGTGATCGGGCTGCTGGGCACTCTGTCGTGGGTTCGCTGGCAGAACTCACTCAAGCTGGCCTTCAATACCGCCAATGCTTTGTTCGGCACCGCGCTGGCCGTTACGACCATGCTGGCCGTAGTTGGGGAGGCGGCCATCACCGAACCCCGCGGATGGCTGGCGCTGGCGACCGGAGTGACGGTCGAAGGGGTCGTGTCCGGGTTGCTGGTGGCGATCATCATCGCCACCAACGACGCCGACCGGCGCTTCGCGGACATCATCGGCGGGCTCACGGTCTCCTGGTTGATGAGCCTGGCGACTGCCGCCGTCAGCATCCTCGTCTTCATCGCACTTGCGCAGAGCATATGGGCCATCATCCTCGGAGTCCTGGTCGTTGCCGGCCTGGTCTTCGCGGCCAAGATCTACGGCCGGCTTCACAGCCGTCATGAGGAGTTGACTGCCGTCTTCGGTCTCACTCAGGCGATCGAGGGGCCGCTCAGCACTCAGGAGATCGTTGAGCGGGTCTTGCTGGAATCCGGTCGACTGCTCCGGGTCGACTCCGCCGAGTTCCTGCATCACGACAGTTCGATGCAATGGATGCGAGCGGTGCTCAAGCCGGACGGTTCCATCGAAGTGAGCGCGGTTCCCGAGCAGCCGGCTCGTCAGGTCGTGGCAGCGCTCGGGCATCATGTTCTGGCCCTCGACGGCGACATCCCCGAGCCGATCGCCGCCTGGCAGCAACTCGGTGGCATCAGCAACGGGGTCATCTCACCATTGGTGTCGGGGGGGACAACTGTGGGGGCACTCATGGTGGGCGATCGGCCCGGACCACTCAGCCAGTTCTCCGAGGACGATCTCAGCTTGCTCAGCACGTTCAGCGGTCACGTGGCCGCCAAAATCGACCAGGCGCTCACGGAAGAACAACTCCGGCGCGAAGTCGAGGAAAAGCATCAGATCATCCGTTCGAAAGACCAGCTCATCGCCGCCGTCAGTCACGAACTGCGTACACCGCTCACCGGGATTCTCGGCTTCGCTGAGACTCTCCGGGACCACGGGGACACACTCGACGCCGAGATCACGGCAGAAGCAATCGCGTCGATCGCCAACGAGTCGACCGATCTGGCCAACATCGTCGACGACCTCCTCACCGCGGCCCGGTACGAGCTCGGGGCACTCACGGCTCACAAAACCCCGAACGATCTGGCGGTGATCGCCGAACGGGTCATTGAGGCAACTGCCTCCCGCATCGACACCGCGATCGAGGCTGAGCTCCTCCCGGCCATGGCTACCGTCGACGGACCGCGGGTGCGCCAGATCCTCAGAAACCTCATCACGAACGCAGGGCGCTACGGCGGCGATCGCATCATTGTTCGAACCACCAGGACTAACGGGGTTGCAGGAGTTGAAGTTCGCGACAACGGCTCCGGCATCGGAGACGCCGATCCTGAACGGATCTTCGCTCCTTACCAATCCGCCCATGAGCCCGGCACCCAACCGGGTTCGGTCGGGCTCGGCCTCACCATCTCGCGACACCTTGCCCGACTCATGGGTGGCGATCTCACATTCAGGCGCGAGGAATCATGGAGCGTCTTCTCGCTCGCCTTTGATGCTCTTCCTGAGCATCCGGTGCCCCCGGCGGAAGCAGGCTGAAGATCCTGAAGGCGCTGTATCGTTGGTCCGTACTACTTCCCGGGAGGCTTCACCGTGCGACTCGATCCCGTAGCGCTTCGCTCCAGGTTTCCGGCCCTCGATCGGCAACAGGGCGGTCGCCCGGTTGTCTGGGCCGATGGGCCCGGCGGGACTCAAGTTCCTGAATCCGTCATCGACGCGATGAGCGGAGTTCTGCACAGGGGCGCCAGCAACCACGGCGGGTTCTTCTCGGCCAGTGCAGAGTCCGACTCGCTCCACGAGAACGCCCGAGCCGCAGTCGCCGACTTGCTCGGCTCCTCTCCAACCGAGATCGCCTTCGGCCAGAACATGACCAGCATCACCTTCGCCCTGAGCAGAGCAATCGGCAAGACCTGGTCGGAGGGCGACGAAGTGGTGGTCACCCGATTGGACCACGATGCCAACGTCACCCCCTGGGTGCTGGCGGCCCGCGATGCAGGCGCGACGATCCGGTTCGTTGACATCGACGTGGAAACCGCAACCCTCGACATGGAATCGCTCGAGTCGGCGGTCGGCCATAAAACGAAACTCGTCGCGCTCCCTGCGGCTTCGAACGCGGTGGGCAGTTTGGTTGATGTCGGGCGCGGCGCGGCGATCGGCCACTCCGCAGGTGCCCTCATCTTCGTCGACGCCGTCCACTACGCCCCCCACGGTCCAGTTGATGTTCGGGCTTTCGATTGCGACTTCCTGGTCGCGTCCGCCTACAAGTTCTTCGGGCCCCACACGGGAATGTTGTTTGGCAAGCACGAGCTGCTCGAACGCTTCGACGCCTACCGCCTCCGGCCGGCTCCCTCCGAAAGCCCCGGCAAATGGGAAACCGGAACGCAGAGTTTCGAGTCTCTGGCCGGAGTCATCGCCGCAATCGACTACCTGGCCTCGATCGGCGCCTCGCTCACCGACGGTGGCCGATCAATCGGGTCCCGTCGGGGGGACCTCATGACGGCGATGGCCGCCACCCGGCAATACGAGCAGATGCTGTCGCGACGGTTTCTCGACGGCGTGGCGCGGATTCCGTCCGTCCGTGTGTACGGCATCACCAAGGGAGACCCTCTCGAACGCACTCCCACGTTCGGCATCTCAGTCGACGGTGTGCATCCGGATCGAGTCGCGGCAGCCTTCGGAGCTGAGGGCATCTTCGTGTGGAGTGGCGATTACTACGCCGTCGAACCGATTGCCGCGCTCGGGGTGGCCGACACGGGCGGCCTCGTTCGAATCGGCTTCGTCCACTACAACCTGCCCGAGGAAGTGGACCGGGTGATCGAGGCACTCGAACGCATTGCAGGCTGACGAGGAATTCCTTGCCTGCGGCGGGTAGGGCGCCGATACGAAGAGGGATGCGATTCCGAATCACTATCTCGACCGTTCTCGTCGCCGTGACTACTGCAGCCTGCGGTGCCTCATTCGATGTCGAGCTGATGGTGCCTTTCGAGGCACGCTGGCAGTGCGACGTGCAACGTTCGGTGTATGAAGACCTCGACAACCTCAGCGGGACGTTCGACGAGCGGCTGGCCGGGAATGGGCTGACCGCCGAGATCTACCGTGAGTTCAAAGACGCATTGACCGATGATGTCGAACTCAGAACCAGAGTCCTCGCCGAGTATGAGGCCTACTGCAATGGTTGAATCGCGTTCAAGTTCCATCCCACTAGTTGCCGATACACCTGTATGAAACCTCGTCTTGTTTTGGCAGTCGGCATAGTGATGGTCTTCGCAACCGCGGCCCCCGCGCTTGCTGCCGGCAAGCCGGCGAAGATCGAGGCGCAGACCAAACAGACTGCCGCGGTGATCGCCGGAGACTCAGCATGGGTGACAATCGACTGGTTGGCTCGCGATGGCGACGCGCAAAACTTCCAGGTCACGGTGGCGAAGATCGACGACGGCGTCGACTACTCCTACCCGACCAACACCGGCAGCTATACGTCCCTCTGGGCAGATGACCTTCTCAGCGAGAACGAGATCGATTTCACCGCCATCAAGCTGACCGTTCCCTACGACGGACGCAGGCACCTCAACCTCCAGCTCCTGGTTACGTACGAAACGGATGGCGCCACACAGGAGAAGAAGGTCGAGATCCTGGTGCCGATCGTTACCTACTCGGGTGAGGATCTCCAACAGGTGACATCCGACCTGGGTGCTATCGATGCGTCTTCGAGTAACTGGGTCGACGTGCAGTACGCCGGTTTCGCTCCCGTCCTCGATGCGTTTTCGGTGACGGTCGTCGACTCAGGCGGCCTGGCGATCGTGTATCCGGCCGGTGGAACCTCGACGAGCCTTGTCCATGACGCCACGCTTGAAGACAACGAAACCGGCTCATCGGATTTCAGCGGGGTGTGATGGTGGCGAGTAGATTCCAGTTGGGTTTTCCGGCGTAGAGGAGGG
>JARGFH010000007.1 GCA_029210695.1 Acidimicrobiia bacterium | reverse complement strand
CTCCAGTGTGACCGAAAACGACCTCGAACGCGAGCACCCCCGACCCACAACCACCAACTTTTTCGGCAGCCACCTAGGCAGAGTCGCCAGTCAGTCAGACTTGTTCGTAGGTGATCCGGCCGCCGCGCATCGTGAGAGCAATCGGCGTGGCGGCAATCTCATGGGGTGGAATCTCGAAGACGTTCCGGCCCAGTACGACGAGATCTGCATCCTTCCCCACCCGCAGTGAGCCGGCGACATGGTCAATTCGCAGCTGGCGGGCGGCATCGATAGTCATCGCCCGGATCGCAGCCTCGACCGGCAGCGCCTCATGTGCCGGTGGAAGGGGCTCATCCGTCGTCACTCCGGCCAGCCGCCGTGTCACCGCCGATTCGATCAGCACGAGCGGCCGGTAGGTCGACACATACGACGAAGCTGGATAGTCCGCCCCGAGTGTCACGACGGTCCCGGCCTCGAGGGCGCTGCGAATGGTGTAGTGGCGCCGCGCTCGCTCGCCCACGCGCCGGGTCATGACTTCGTCGATCGGGGTGCTGGCTATCCACTGCCCGGAGGTGTTGTGCACTACACCGAGCTCAGCGAATCGGGGCAGGTCGGCAGGATCGACCAGGTCACCGTGGCAGATCGTATGGAGCAGGCCCGAGTTGCCCGACGATCTGACGCCTGCGACCGCATCGAGTGCGACCCGCACGGCCCGGTCGCCGATGGCATGGAAGTGGCAAGGAAAACCGGCGGCGTCCGCCTCGAGCGCCCATCGCCGGATGTCCTCCTCGGGAGCCGCCAGTGGCCCGCGCGTGTCGGGCCGGTCGTCATACGGTTCCAGATAAGCCGAGGTGTGCGCTTCGGGCACCCCATCGACGAATATCTTGAGCGTGTCGATCGTCACGTTGGGTGAACGGAAGGTCTGATTAGCTTCCCGCAGCATCGCCACCGGGTCGGCGCCGAAGATGGCGGCCTTCGCCCCAACGACCCTCTGGCCGATCTCACCACGATGATCGAGTTCGACGAGCATCTCCCACGCCGCCCACTCGTCAATCAGGAAGACCCCTGCGTCAAAGGCGCCTGTGAGCCCGGCCGCCGCGTAGCCGGGCTGGGCCGCCAGTAGCTCCCGTCGCGCCTGGCCCGGTGTCGCCGGAGAGACGGCCGATCGCACCATCGCCATTGCCCCTTCTTCGAGCACCCACCCCGTGGGCATGCCTGCTTCGTCGCGAACGAACATCGAGAACCCGGGATCCGGATCCGGTGTGGCGGCGGTGATCCCGGCTCTCGCCAGCGCCGCAGAGTTGACCCAGAGCGAGTGGCTGCTGATCTCCCGCAACATGACCGGGACGTCTCCGAAGATCTCATCGAGGATCCGGCGATCCGGCCCGTCGGGGAAGATGTGGGAACGCCACCCTCCGCCGAGCACGGTCCCGTCACCGGGGGGCGCGGCCCGAAGCGCACTCACGACCTCCTCGAGTGTCTCGCACTCAGAAAGCACAACTCCTGCAGCTTCCAGGGGGCCATTGACGTAATGCGTGTGACCATCGATGAACCCGGGAAGAACCAGCTGGTCGCGCCCGAGGTCGACAACTGTGGTGTCCGGACCAATCAGCTCCGCCATCTGGTCGGCGCTGCCGACGCCTTGGATCGAACCTGCGGCTACCGCAGCGGCCTGAGCCCAAGGCCGGGCAGCATCGAAGGTACAGATCGGCGCTCCACGCAGAACCACGTCGGCGGGTTTCATGATGTAACACCGTGCGGGTCCCAGGCAAAGTGGCACGCAGCCCTCTGGACTGGAGAGGGCCCGGTCAGATCGGGCTCCATCTGGTGACAGACCTCCGCCGCGATCGGGCAGCGCGGACTGAACCGACAACCGCTCGGGAGTTTCAACGCACTCGGCGGCTCGCCCTTCAACGCCGACTCACCCGGCGCTTTCTTCACCCCGAACTTGGGGGCGGCGGCCATGAGCGCCCTGGTATAGGGATGGCGGGGATCGTCAAACAACTCCGCGGTCGACCGATCCTCGACCGCCTTGCCCAGGTATATCACGATCACCCGATCGCTCACATATCGGACCACCGCCAGGTCGTGCGAAATGAACATGAGGGTGAGTCCAAGGTTCTCTCTGAGCGAATTCAGGAGGTTGAGCACGGGCGCCTGCACCGACACATCCAGTGCGGCGACGGCTTCATCCGCGATCAGAACATCCGGCTCGAGGGCGAGCGCCCGGGCGATACCAACCCGCTGCCTCTGTCCGCCCGACAACCGGCCGGGTCTGACCTTGAGCAGGCTACGGGGCAGCTCAACGAGTTCCATCAGCTCTCCGCAACGATCGGCGACGTTGTCTCCGGGTACGATCCGATGGACTGTGAGGAGCTCCGAGAGCATCCGCTCGATCGTGAGGGACGGATTGAGCGACGAACTGGGATCCTGAAACACCATCTGGATACGACGCATCTTCGTCCGGTCGCGCTTGGCGAGGAGCGGCTCACCATCGAGATGAAGTGAACCAGAAGCCACCGGGACCAGACCCGTGATCGCTTTGGCGAGGGTCGACTTCCCACACCCCGACTCACCGACGATCCCGATGGAATCCCCCCGCTCCGCCGTGAACGAGATTCCGTCGACGGCGGTGAGATCCGGAGGCGGCTCACCTTTCAGCCGGGCCTTGAGCGCGGACCCGACCCGGAAAGTGACCGTGAGATCCCGCACCTCTAGGAAGGCGCTCACCGCTCCCCCTCGGCGAAGATCTCAGTGTGAATGCACCCCGTCGAACGTTCGGCGGAGGTGGGCACCAGCCTGAACTGCACCTCAGCGCAATCGTCCTGCGCATAACGGCAACGCGGGGCGAACCGGCAACCGGGCGGGAACGACCTGGGATCCGGCGGATGTCCCTCGATGCCGGCCAGCTTGTCGGAGGTCGCGTCGAAGGAAGGAACCGAGGTCATCAACGCCTCGGTGTAGGGATGATTCGGTCTGGAGAACACCGCTTCCGTCGGTCCGGTCTCGACGACCTGGCCCCCGTACATGATGGCGAGCCGTTCGCAGAGCTCGCCGAGAACTGCGAGATCATGCGAAACGAAGATGATCGACATCCCCAGCGTGGTCCGGATCTCCTGCAACAACCCGAGGATCTGATCCTGAATCGACACGTCCAGCGCCGTTGTCGGCTCATCGCAGAGCAGGAGCTTGGGACGGGTGGAGAGGGCCGTCGCAATCATGACTCGCTGGCGGAGACCCCCGGAGAGCTGATGGGGCCACATCCTGGCCCTTCGCTCCGGGGCGGGTATGCCGACCTGCCGCATCAGTTCAACGGCCCGTTGCCTGGCCGCCGCTTTGCCGAGCCCCTCGTGAATTCGGGGACCCTCCGCGATCAGATCCCCTACCCGCATCGTCGGGTTGAGCGCGGTCATCGGTTCCTGAAAGATGATCGATATTCCGCGACCGTGCACGTCGGTGGCCGAATAGGGGATCGGTGCTTCGTCCTCGAGCGCGAATCGCAGATCGCCCTCCACGAACGCTCCAGGGGGCAGCAATCCGATGATCGATTTGAGTGTGAGAGTCTTGCCGGACCCCGACTCACCTGCGATGCCGAGAGCTTCGCCTCTTCCGAGGGACAGCGACACTCCGTCCACCGGCGTGATCGTGCCGCCACCTGCCGGAAGCGTGATCTTGAGGTCGGCCACCTCGAGTAGCTGCCCGGTCATGCCCGGAGGCCTTCCTCGAGCCCCTCGCCGATGAGGGACAGACCGAGTCCGAGACCCACGATCACCAACCCGGGCACAGTCGCAAACCACCAGTTCGTGCGAAGGAACGGTTGACCCTCGGCAATCATCGCTCCCCACTCCGGCGTGGGAGGCGGGATACCCAACCCCAGAAACGAGAACGCGGCCAGCGCCAGCGTGGCAAACACTATGTCGTTGGGCAGATAGACCAGGGTCTGGTTGATGACGTTCGGGAACACATGGACCCGGAGAATCCGCATTTTCCGCAATCCGGCGACGCGGGCGGCCTGCACATAGTCCCGATCACGCACGCGCAGCACTTCCCCCCTGATGATGCGGGCATAGATGACCCAGGCCAGCACCGTGAAGGCGAGGATGATCGAACCGGCCCCCTGGCCAAGTGCGAAGACGAGCACAATCACGAGGATGTAGGCGGGGAACGCCTGCACCACGTCGGCTGTGCGCATGATGGCCGTGTCGACCCAGCGGCCGAAGTACCCGGCGATTGCCCCCAGCATCGTGCCCAGAATGGCCGGAAGGAGCGCACCGAGGAATCCGATCGGAATGTCAACCCGGGCCGCGTAGATCAGCCTCGAAAGAATGTCCCGTCCGAGCTCATCGGTACCCAGGAGATGGGCCGTATCAGGCGAGGCGAGCCGGTTGACCGGTTCGATGGCTAGAGGATCGTAGGGGGCAATCACGGGGGCTAGAAGAGCAACGAGCACATAAAGGGCCACGATGGCAAACCCAACCCAGACCTTCTTCGGCATGCGCTTCCACACTCCCGGTTCGGCCAGGGATGCCTCTGCGATCTGCGGAGCCTCGGGGACTGCTTCGAAGGCGGGAGTGGTCATGTGTCGATCTCCACCCGCGGATCGAGCATCGCGGTCACGACATCCGAGAGAAGGTAGACCGCGACGACAACCAGAGCGAACAGCAGCGTGTAACCCTGGACCGAAGGTAGGTCCCGTCCCTGCGCGGCAATCACCAGACCCTGGCCGACACCCGGCAGCGCGAAGGTCGTCTCGATCACGACGGCGCCGAACAAGAGGTAACCGATCTCGATCGCCAGCAACGTGACGCCGGGTCCTGCCGCGTTGCGGAGCACGAAACGGCGGACCAGTCGTCCACCGGAAACGCCGACGGATCGTGCGGTGGAGATGTAGTCGGATTCCATCACCGAGATCATGGCGGCGCGCAATCCGCGGATGATGAACGGCGATGAGCCGATTGCCAGGGTCAATGCCGGCAAGAAGATTGCCCGGAGTTTCTCACCAAAGGTATCCCCGAATCCGCCCGCCGGGAACCACCCGGTCGGAAGCGCCACGAGCAACAGCAGGATGACTCCGGTCCAGAACGCCGGCATACTCAATCCGAGCAACCCGAAGCCACGTATGGCGTGATCCGCAATCCGATCCTTCCGAAGGGCGGCGACTACGCCAAGTGGGACGCTGATCAGCAAGGTCATCAGGACGCCGGTGGCGAGAAGCCAAACCGTCACGGAGATACGGTCGCCGATGATATCGGCGACGGGTTTGCGTGATTTGTACGAGTAGCCCAGGTCGCCCTGGAGCACGTTGCCGACGTATCGTCCGTACTGAGCGATGATCGGGTCGTTCAATCCCAGTTCCTGGCGAACCTCCTCGAGGTCGGCTTCGCTTGCCCGCAGGCCGGCAATCTGCCGGGCCGGATCGCCCGGAGTGATCTGCAGCACGAGGAAGACCACCAGCACGATGCCGAACAGCATCGGAATGGTCTGCAACAGCCTTCTGGCTACGAAGCCAAACCGCCCCACATCCACCTTCCCGTTGAGAGTGGACGCCGGGCGGTAGCCCCGGCGCCCACTCTGATCGTTCTAGCCGCCGAGCCCGATGGTGTCGTAGTAGTACAGGCCCCATGGGGCGGACGCGAACCCGGTCAGGTTCTGATTCACCGCGTGAAGGTAGGAACCTTCTGCCACGGCGATGGCGGCAGCCTCGTCGATGGCACCGTCCTGGATCTCGGTGACGATTGCCTGCATATCCTCATTCGTGGCGGCGTCTGCGTAGGCCAGGAACTGGTCGAACAATGTATCGGTCTCGAACCCGGAGAACAGCCACCCGGTCGCATAAATCCAGATCATGGGGTCGGAGATATTCGGCGAGATAGCTCCGTAGTTCCAGATCGTCATGTCGGCGTCGATCGAAAACGCCCGATCCAGGAACGCACCGGTTTCGAGCGCACTCAACGACACGTCGATGCCGATCTCGGCGAGATTCGCCTGAATGATCTGCACAACGAGAGTATCCAGAGCGTTGCCGGCGTCGTAAATCAGCTCCGCCGAAGTACCTCCCGCCGCCGACGACTGTGCCAGGAGATCATTGGCCGTATCCAGGTCCCGCCTGAAATACGGTTTGGACGGTGGAGCCCAGTTGAGGATGTTGGGCGACAGAATCCCGCTCGGGAGGCCGAAGTACTCACCCAGCGCGGCGTCGATGGCGTCGTAATCGATCGCGTAGGCAACCGCTTGACGTACCAACAGATCGTCGAATGGTGGCCTCAGCACGTTGAGTCCGATGTGTTCAACGGAGTGAACCGTGCAGATGTAGACGTCCGCCGGGTCGTACTGTGGGGCGACGGTTGGCGACAGGTACTCGATGATCTGGGCCTCGCCGCTATCAAAGAGGATTTGCCGCTCGGCCTCGTCGGTCACCACATCGAGAATGAGCTCATCCACATACGGGCGCTCCGGGTCGTAGTAGAACTCGTTGGGCGACAGGATTATGCGGCCGCCGATCGACCACTCATCCACGACAAAGGCACCTGCGCCGATCGGATTGTTGTAGTAGTCATCTTCGGTCAGTCCGCCGAAATCCTTGGGCATGATGCCCGAGATCGAGGAGGCGAGTACCGCCATGACCGTATTGTCCGGGTAGGCGAGTTCCATAACGATCTCTCGTCCCTCACCCGTTACTCCGGCGATGGCATCCCAGGATCCGCCGAAGTTCGGTCCGGCATTCCAGATGTCGAGCGAAAAGGCGACATCCTCTGCGGTGACGGGGTCGCCGTTGCTGAAGCGTGTTCCCTCATGCAGCGTGAAAGTGATCGTCAGCCCGTCCGGGTCGTAATCCCAGCTCTCGGCCAGCCCCGGCTCGATCGACTGCCCGTCGGAACCGAAACGCATCAACGGCTCGATCACCGCCTGGTGCGTCTGGTAGCTGGAATAGGCAGCCGCGGAGTCGAGTACCCAGCCGTCGAACGACTCGAAGCGAACGGCAGTGAGCGTGCCTCCCCCATCGTCGCCGGGCGCCACCGTCGGCTCGGTTCCCGGCTGCGTCGTCCCGGTCGGCGTATCGTCGGTGGCCTCGGTGCCATCTGTGCTATCACCGCAAGCCGCGACCAGCAGCGCCATCAACACGAATACGATGATTCCTGTTCTTCGCCTCATGGTTTCTATCTCCTCTCGGGTGCTGTTTGGAGAATCGGATCTGGTTTAGATCCAATCCTAAGGATCCGTGATTGACGGGGTGTCGTCCGAGTCGTGTTCATGCACCGTCCCCGTCCGACTGTGCCAATCGCTGGTACTGATCCGGGCGCCTGGTGTCGAAGAGCCCGAAGGTCATCCAGTCCCTTCGTTGGTCGAGATCGAGGTCCGCGACCAGCACCGCCGGTTCGTCGCGCGGGGCTTCGACAACGACTCGCCCGTATGGATCGGAGATGAACGACGAGCCGTAGAAGGTGGTCGGACCTTCGGTGCCGATGCGGTTGATCACCACCATGAAGGTCGCGTTGGCCATGCCGTTGGCGGTGATGATGTGCCGCCACATGGGTTGCGTGTCGTAGTCGAGTTCGTCCGGGTCGATGCCGATTGCTGTGGGATAGACGAGAATCTCTGCGCCTTCGAGCGAGTAGATGCGGGCCAGTTCCGGATACCACTGGTCCCAGCAGGTCGGGAACCCGAAGCCGGCTCCTTCGATGTCGATCACGGGGAACCCGCTGTCGCCCGGAGCGAAGTAGCGATCTTCGTGATAGAGCGGGAACTGGGGAATATGTACCTTGCGAGTGCGAGCCCGCAGTTCTCCGGCCGCATCCATCGCGATGGCGGTGTTGAAGCCGAGCCCGCCGGGATCTCGCTCATAGAGACTGGCGTGGATGGTCGCGCCGGTCTCGGCTGCCATCCGTCTGGCGAAAGTCGCGGTCGGTCCTTCTTCGAGGTCTTCGATCCAGCGGGCGGCCGCCTCGATGTCGTCGGGGGCGACCGCGAAGTAGGGCGAAAGCGTGAGCTCCTGCAGGCATATCACTCTCGCCCCCTGCGACGCCGCCAGCCGAATCCCTTCCGCCAGCGTTGCCTGATGCAGGTCGGGGTCGGCGTCCCAGGCACACTGCACGGCCCCAATTCGCAACACACCCCGACCGCTCGGCGCCTCATGCCGAGCCGGTGAGGGAAGCACGTCGTCGATTCTCGTGATCACCTGGAAGTCGGTCATGTTGTGGACCCTCCTGCCGGTATCTGCATCGTCGTGCAATGGGGACCGCCGCCCGCGTACGAGATGATCCTTGCATCGACACCGACCACCGCGCGTTGGGGGAACGCCGTGCCGATGATCTCCAGGGCCTCATCGTCGGTTGGGTATCCGCCGATCCCGCCGATCACGGCCCCGTTGACGATGACGAGGTTGGCGTAGGCAACCCCGATGTCGGCCCCCTTGAACGGCTCGCCGGGCAAGTCGGGGAGTTCGATGACCTGCAAGGAGCGTCCGGAGCTGTCGGTCTGCGTGTCGAGCGCCGCCCGGTTGGCCGCCATACGCTCGAAATCGGGATCGTGGGGGTCGGTGCAGCCTTGGAGGAGGACGGCGCCCGGCGCCGCGAATGTGCACACCGCGTCTACGTGTCCGTCGGTAGCGAAGTCGGCGGCGATGCCGACGGGGAGCCAGATGACCTTCTCGATACCCAGCTTCTCCCCGAGTTCCCGTTCGATGTCTCCTCTCGTCATATCCCGATTGCGGTTGGGATTGAGTAAACATTGCTCGGTGGTGATGAGCGTGCCCTCACCGTCGACGGTGATCGAGCCTCCTTCGAGCACCATGGACGAGGCGACCCGCTCGATGCCCAGGTGGGACAGGATCGCCCCGGCGGCTTCGGCGGTCTGTTGGTAGGGCAAAAAGCGTTCACCCCAGGCGTTGAAGCGGAAATCGATTCCGCGGCGAGATCCCTGGTCATCCACCACGACGAGGGGCCCGGAGTCGCGCTGCCACGCCGACTCGTAGGGGATCTCGACCAGGTCGATCCGGCTGCTCAGGAGGCGATGGGCTCCGGCGCCCTCGCCAGGGTTGACGAGCATCGTGAGCGGCTCGAAGTCGATGATGGCGTTGGCCAGATCGGCATACGCCTGCCGAGCACGGTCGAGGTGGGCTCCCCACGAGTGGTGCACCGGCCAGGCCATCAGGGTGCGCTCGTGTGGCTCCCATTCGGCCGGCATTCGGAAGCTCACAGGATCAGCCCGCCCGGATCGAAGACCGTCTTTCCGTCGATCACGGTCATCCACACTTCCAGATCACGAATCTCGTTGGGCGGAGCCGAGAAGGGGTCACCGTCGATGACGACCAGATCGGCCTGTTTGCCGGGTTCGATGGATCCGAGCCGGTCTTCGGCGAAGATGGAGTATGCCGCGTCGATGGTGTGGGCTCGGATCGCCTCCTCAACGGTCAACGCCTGGTCGGCGCCGATCGCTCGACCTCCCATAGTCGTGCGCATCACCGCGTTGGTGATGGTCTCGAGCGGCCGGAAAGTGGTGACGTCGGCGTCGCTGCTCAGGGCGATCGTCACTCCAGCCTCGAGCTCGGCTCGAAGGGGCTGGAGCCGATGAGCCCGCTCGCCGAGCCTGGCGAGGAACTCGTCCCCCTGATCGTGCAGATAGTTGGGCTGGTTGATTGCTACCACGCCCAGGCGTGCCATGCGGGCGACCTGCTCCGCCGTTGGAAGGCCGCAGTGCTCTATTCGGTGCCGCGGGTCCGGACGTGGATCGGACTCCATAGCCGCCTCGATGGCATCGAGGGTTGCTTCAATGGCGCGGTCTCCCTGGGTGTGCACTCCCACCTGCCATCCCTGGCGATGCGCTTCGGTGATCATCGACCGCATCTCCTCGGGCTGCCAGTAGAAGATCCCCTCGAACTCCCCGTGTTCTCCATACGGTTCCGTGAAGACCGCCGTTCCACCGATCAGGGAGCCATCCATGTAGAACTTCATCGGCCCCAACCAGAGCATGTCGTCTCCGAACCCACTGGCCAGACCGGCGGCACCGTACTCGGCCAGTTGGTTGGAGAGAGGCATGCAAGCCACTCGCACCCACCAGGAACCCAGCGCCCGGGCCCGGCGATAGGCGGCCATTTCACGTCTGGTGACCTGGGCGTCGCACACGGTCGTAAGGCCGGCGGCCACGTAGGCCCGGCCAGCCCGATCAACGGCAGCCACCAGGTCGTCCATCGAAGCCTGCACGTGGAAGTTCGGGCCGTGCGAACCGATGTCAACCGCGACCGGCTCGACGATGCCCATCGCTGCATCGAGGCACAGCCCGGTGAGGTGTCCGACTTCGTCCCGTACGAAAGCGCCGCCCTTTGGATCGGGGGTGGAGTCGTTAACGCCGGCTGCAGCCAGGGCGACGGAGTTGACCAGCAGGTAATGACCCGAGACGTGACGGATGGCGACAGGATGCTCCGTGGTCGCTCGGTCGAGGTCCCACCGGGTGGGCCACCGGTCGTACTTGGCGTGATCGAACCCAAAACCGGACAACCACTGCCCGGCCGCTCGGTCGTCGGCTGCTGCGGCTACTGCCGCCACGAGGTCATCAGGCGAAGCAACTCCCGGAAAGCGCGCATCGATGGCTGCCAGCCCTTCCCCGGTAGCCAGATAGTGGTTGTGAGCGTCGATGAAGCCGGGGACCATGGTGCGGCCTCCGAGATCCATCAGTTCGGCGCTCGGATAGGCGGTTAGCACCTCGTTGTCGCTGCCCACGGCCATGATGCGGCCGTGGCCGACTGCCACTGCCTGCGTCCGGGTCCCTGCGGCGTCCGCCGTGTAGACCATCCCACTGTGGAAGACCCGCACCGCAGTCATCGACCTATGTCCCCTTCCCAATCTCGGTCATCGCCTTCTCGGCCGCCGCATAGGCCGGCGGGATCGACTCCCGTAACGTGTCGACGATGAACTCGATGTCCTGCCGTGTGATGATGAGCGGCGGCGACATGATGTTGAGGTTCTCGACCGGTCGCACGATCAAGCCGCGAGCATCGCACTCGTTCGACACCCGCTTGCCGATGTCGATTTCGTCTGGATATGCCTCACCGGTCTCGACATCACGCACGAACTCGATGCACACCATCAGGTGGGAGCCCCGGACGTCACCAACCATCGGCAGCTCCCGCAGAGTCTCCAACTGCTCCATGAGGTATGGCCCGATCTCACGGACGTGCTCGAGGATGCCCTCGTTCTCAATTATCTCGATGTTCTTGAGAGCGGCCGCGCAGGAGACAGGATGACCGCCGTACGTGAAACCCAGCGGCAGATAACGATGGTGTCCGGGTTCGGCGATCACATCGAAGATCCGATCTGAGAAGATCGTTGCGCCTAGTGGCAAGTATCCAGACGTGAGACCCTTGGCGGAGGTGATGATGTCGGGTTCGATACCGAAGATCTTCTCAGAAGCGAACCATTCGCCCAGACGCCCGAAACCGGTGACGACTTCATCCGAAACATAGATGATGTCGTTGTCCCGGCAGAACTCCCAGATGCGTTTCAGATAGTTGTCGGGAGGAGGGACAACGCCACCTGCACCCATGATCGGCTCGGCGAAAAAGGCGGCGACCTTTTCGGCCCCACCGAGTTCGGCCACCTTGCTCTCGAACTCGTCGTACAACTGGTCGCCGAATTCCTTCTCGGAGAGATGGCGCCCGTACCGATACTGGTTTGGTGAGCTGAGATGATGGATGTTGTCGAGGAACTCGAACTCATCGATCCGGTCACCCGGCTTGCCTCCGATCGACACGGCCGCGTACGTCTGACCGTGATAGGCGTCGATGCGAGAGATCACGTGGCGCTTTTCGGGTTTGCCGCGTACTGCTTGATAGAACTGAATGATCCGGTAGGCAAGATCGTTGGCGGTCGAACCACCCGTACTGAAGAACACGTGGTTCAAGTCACCGGGAGCGAGCTCGGCGAGTTTGGTCGCTAGATCAGCCGCCGGCACATGTGTCATATCGACAAACGGGTTGGAATAGGCGAGTCGTCTCACCTGGTGGGCGATAGCCTCGACCATTTCCTCGCGTCCCAACCCGATGTTCGTGCACCACAGACCGCCGACCGCGTCCACATACCGCTTGCCGTCGGTGTCGGTGATGAAGGCACCGTGCCCGGAGGCGATGGGGAGTGCGCCATGCTCGGCGAACGAGTCGAACACCTGATATGGATGAACATGGTGGCGCTTATCGCGTTCAACAACCGCCGGGGTCTCGGTGCTCATGTAGTCCGCCATCTCTGGGTCCTTTCCTGCAAACGGTGTCGGTTGAAGAGTCGATTCTTCAGAATCCGGGAATCTGGTTCGGGAAGTAGTCCTCCATGTCGCCGTCCCGCTCAACGTCGAGGGTTGCGCAGTGCAGGGCGCCGCCGAACATCGATACATCGATGAAGTCGATGGGGACGACGTCAAGACCGAGTCCGTCGAGTTGATCCATGAACTCAACTTCGTTCGACTCCACGCACACGGTGCTCGGATCGAGCGAGAACACGTTGTAGCCGAGCGACTCGTGGCACATGCTGTAGGGCGGCTGCTTGGCCCTGGAGACGGGAACCGCCTCGACGACCTCCCAATCGTTGATCTTGAACAGTTCGTAGAACTCTGGAACGAGGGACGGATGGTTCGGGTTCACGATGATCAGACCCGGCCGCAGCGGAACGAGCGTTACGTCGATATGCCAAGGCTGAACAGTCCCGCCAAACGCCAGAACATGTACGCGGAAACCCCGCGCTTCGAAGTGGCGTTTGAACCAGTCGATGCCGGCTCTGTTGGTGGGTGCCGAATGCTGGATGAAGATGTCTTTGCCAAATCGCATGGCGTCGGCAACATCGAAGAGAGGCTCCTTCTCGGTCAGATGAAACTCAAACCGCTCCATGCGGGCCGTCAGTTCCTCGTTCGACCATGTGCCGTAGAAGTCGTCCCAGTAGCCGGGGACGTAGGACTCATCAGACAAACGCGGTTTGGGAGCTGCCTCCCACAGGAAGTTGGGATCCTCTTTGAAGTACCGCTCGAGGAGCGGCTTGTAGGCGAGGAACTCGAACCAGCGGGATCGCTGCGACATGGTCGCCTCGAGGATCTCGTTGCCGTACGCCATCAGGATGTCGCGGGGCGGCATCGTCCCAAACATGTGGTTGCATTCCCAGTCCGGAGTGCGAACGTACTGGTGATCGTCCATCGAAGTCGGTCGGTCGACTTTGATGCCTCGTCCGGCAAGCAGGGAAGCGAAGCTCTCCATCTGCGCGGTGGCCTTATCCACGTAATGATCGGGTATTTCGTGCCACTCGCCCGGCTTCAGACCGACGCCCGGAAGATCGAGAACCATGCCGGCCTCGGGTGCACCTACCATCCGGCTGTCGATACGGCCAACGACCACGTGCTTGAGCGGATCCCACTCGTTCCACGAGTTCACCCGGGTCATCTACACCTCCGACAACGGATCCTGCGCCCAGCCTATCAAATGATAGATAGACTGTCGAAGGTGGCCGGTCACGGCCTCCGAAGAGACAATGGGATTCGCTCGGTGGTGGACATGAACAGCAAAGGGAATGACAAGACGACCGCAGTCGACACTCCGGATACTCGCGAGCGCATCCTGATCGAAGCTTCCCGGCTGCTGGCGGTCAACGGGTACCACGGAACGACCACCAGAGAGATCGCGGCCGCCGTCGGGATCAGCCAGCCCTCACTGTTCTTTCACTTCCCCACCAAACGGGCTATCGCCGAAGAGCTGTACAAGCATGACCTCCTTCCCGCAGTTGCCGGCCTCAAGCGCCTGGTGGAGGCCGACGCTGCACCAGCGGCCAAGCTGTACGCCATGATCCGCGGGGAGATCACCCGGATCGTCAACTCCCCCTACGACATGCGGGCCCACATCAGCTACGAAGTCCTCAATGACCCCGACCTGGCCCTCTTCCAAACTCTGGTCAACCAGTTTGACGACCTCACTCATTCGTTGATTTGCTCCGGTCAGGAGTCCGGCGAGTTTGCCGATGGCGACTCCTGGCTCGCACAGCAGATGGTGAGCGCTTTGCTGGCGCGGGCCAACCTCTTCGCCACCACCGACTATCTCAAGCGACAATCGCATCCAGACGAGGCGGCCACCCTCATTCTCCGTAGCCTCCTGGCCGAGTCCGACTCACTCGATCGGGTGAGGCGGGACGCAATGGCGCTGCTGCCGCTGTACGACGACCGTTCGGTCTAGAAAGCCCGGTCTCGCCTATCGTTTGATAGGGTTGCGCGAAGATGGCCGGTAGCACATCTGCCCACGGTCAAGCGAGCAGGAAGTGGAGAGCGATGTCCAACGAACTTGCCTACTTAGACGCTACGCAAGCACTGGCCGGGTTCCGAACTCGCCAACTCTCACCGCTCGAATTGCTCGAGGCCATCATCGCCAGGGCCGAAGCGACCGAACCTCTGATCAACGCCTTTGTCGACACATACTTCGAGGAAGCTCTCGACCGGGCCAGGGAGGCCGGCGAACGATACGCCGGCGGCACGGCCCGACCGCTCGAGGGGCTCCCGATCGCCGCCAAGGACGAACCGCGCATCGACGGCCGCCGGTGGACACAGGGGTCGCTGCTTTTCCAGGACGAGATCGCCTCCGGCACCGACCCAATCACTCAGCGGATACTCGATGCCGGTGGGATTGTTCACGCGCACACCACGACGCCGGAGTTCTCGATGGCCATCGTCACCTGGTCGTTTCTCCACGGGATTACGCGTTCGCCGTGGAACCTGGCAATGACCAGCGGAGGGTCGTCCGGCGGCTCGGGAGCGAGCCTGGCCGCCGGATCTTCCATCCTGGCGACCGGCAGCGATATCGGTGGGTCGATCAGGATTCCGGCGTCGATGAACGGTGTCGTCGGCTTCAAGCCTCCCTGGGGCCGGGTTCCCGAGTATTGGCCGTGGAATCGCGAGCCCTACGCTGCCTCCGGGCCACTCGGCCGCACGGTGGCGGATGTCATACTCCTCGAGAACGCAATCGCCGGTCCATTGGATGGCGACATGTACTCCGCTCCCCCGCTCGAGTTGCCGTCGCAGTTCCTGCCGGTTTCCGGCATGCGAATCGCGATGAGCCCCGACCTTGGCTACTTCTCACCCGACTCGGAGATCGTCGACGCGCTCGAGGCTGTGGCCGACCGGCTGCGCGGACTCGGTGCAACGGTTGAAACCGTAGAACTCGACTGGACAGGGCGAGCCGCGAACATCGCGATGACCCACCTCTCATTCCAGTCCGGCGCCATTCTCCGAGGGTCCATCCCTGACACGAGTGACGACCGCCTGACTCCATACATTCGCGAGTTCTTCGGGAGAGCGCCGGTATCCGTCGAGGAGTGGATAGAGAGCTGGCGCTACGGAGATGAGATGTTTGCCGGACTTCAACGCACCGTGTTCCACGCCGGGTACGAAGCGTTGATATGCCCGACACTCGTCACCACTTCGATCGCGGCCGACCTCGGTCATCCCGATTCGGGAGGCACCGGCGATCTCGGGGACATGCTCGACCTGGTTATGACCTATCCGTTCAACATCCTCGGCACGCTCCCCGTGGTCAACTTGCCGATCGGACTCGCACCGAGCACGGGAGTGCCGATCGGCATGCAAATCGTCGGCCCGCCCCATTCTGATGCCGTCCCATTCCGGGTGGCGCTCGGACTGGAATCGTCGTTCGGCAATCTCTTTGAGAAACATAGCCCCGGCCTCGGCCTAGACCGACCTGCTGATCGGGCCTGACGAGAAGGGACTCCACTCATGCGCTTGACCGCCAAGGAACGCAATCGTCTGACCATCTTCACCCTGGCCGAACTGGCACGGCGACGACGCGACAGAGGCCGAAAGCTGAACGCCCCCGAGGCCGTCGCCGTTATCTGTGACGAGATCCTCGAAATGGCGTGGGACGGGCTGCCTCTCCGGGAGGTCGTTGCCCGAGCCGAAACGGTGTTGGGCCGCCAAGACGTAATGGAGGGCGTCCAGGAGATCGTTGGCAGGATTGAGATCGACGCGCTCTTCCCGAGCGGCACAGCGCTCGTGGTAGTCGAGTATCCCTTCGGGCCTGCCCTAGCCCGTGACGATCGTGACGTCCCGGGCCAGGTCATCCCGGGAACCGAGCCGGTATTGATCAATGCCGGACGGACCCCGCTCGCAGTCATCGTTGAGAACCAGTCGAGTACACCGATCGAAGTAACTTCGCACTTCCACTTCTCCGAGGCCAACCGGAGTCTCAACTTCGACCGGAGGGCGGCGCTCGGCAGGCGCCTAGACATTCCGGCCGGAACGGCCGTGAGATGGGAGCCACATGAACGCAAAGAAGTCAGCCTGATTCCACTCGGTGGCAATCGGGAAGTCTGGGGATTCGGTGGTCTGGTCGACGGCCCACTCGATGAGGTCGACATAGACGAGACGGTCGCAAGTGCGATTCGCCGAGGATACGCCCACGAGGAGCAGAGCGATGCCCGGTGAAGTCGACCGGGAGTTGTATGGGACGCTGTACGGTCCCACCGTCGGAGACCGGATTCGCCTCGGCGATACCTCGATCCTCGTGGAGATCGAAAGGGATGAGACTTCCTACGGCGACGAGGTTCTCGCTGGATGCGGGAAGACGACACAGGCCGGGATGCTCGTGCAGAGTCGGCCGGGCTCCGCCTCGATGCTGGATCTCGTGATTAGCAACGTGGTGATCATGGATCCTCTCCTCGGCGTCTTCAAAGGGAACATCGGGATCAAGGATGGGCGGATCGTCGGAATCGGTCGGGCCGGAAATCCGGACGTGATGGACAATGTCGACCTGGTCATCGGACCCCACACCAGCCTGCTACCCGGCGAGGGGATGATCGCTACTCCTGGGGGAGTCGACTCGCACGTGCACCTCTCGTCTCCGGCCGTGCTCCCCGTGTTGCTCGGCTCGGGTATCACGACGATCGTGGGCATGGGGTCGGGAGGCGTGTGGGACGTCGGCGTCAATCCACGTGCCCACCTCCAGGGAATGCTAGAGGCCTGGCGAGCGATTCCGCTCAACGTAGCGTTCCTGGCGCGAGGGGCCTACGACCCATCGGCCCTCGAGCAGGCACTGAGCGCAGGAGCATCCGGGCTGAAGATCCACGAGGACTTCGGAGGATCTCCGTCCATTGTTGATTGTTGCTTGACGGTGGCGGAGGAGTTCGACGTAGCCGTCGCCATGCACACAGATTCGCTCAACGAGTCGGGTTCGCTCGCCGATAGTCTGGATGCCCTCGATGGTCGAACGGTGCACGCATATCACGTGGAGGGCTCCGGCGGCGGGCATGTGCCCAACTCGATCGAATTGGTCTCGCAACCTCATGTTCTCGCTTCCTCCACCACGCCAACCGTGCCGTTCGGAGTCAACGCCCTCGACGAGATCGTCCCTATGGCCATGATCGTCCACCACCAGAACGCCGCAGTGGCTTCCGATGTCGCCGCCACGAGATCACGAGTCAGGGCGCGCACGATGGAGGCCGAGAGCTGGCTTCACGAGCAGGGAGCCATCAGCATCATCAATTCGGACTCGCTCGGAATGGGACGAGGTGGCGAAGTGATTCGCCGCACCTGGCAGCTCGCCGATGTGATGGGGCGGGAAGTCGCCGCCGAGGGACAGCAGAACGAGCGGGTTCGCCGCTATCTGGCCAAATACACGATCAACCCTGCCATCACCCATGGATTGAGCTCGCAGGTTGGCTCCCTGGAACCCGGCAAGCTCGCCGACCTCGTTCTCTGGCGTCCTGAGTTCTTCGGCACGAAACCAGAAATGGTGGTGAAGCGAGGTTTCATCGCCTGGGGTGCCTCCGGTGATGGCAGCTCCTCGATCCGTCGCGGCCAGCCCAGGATGTACGGACCGATGTTCGGCGGACTGGGCGATGCTCCAGGAAGGCTGGCGACCGTGTTCGTTTCGCAAGCAGCAGCAGTAGCCGGCATCTCTGATGGTCTCCCCGGCCGCCACGTGGAGGCCGTCCGCAACACGCGCCGGCTGACCCGGGCGCAAATGGTGGCCAACAACTCCGTACCGAAGGTCGAGGTTCCTGATGACGACGGTCCGGTGCTGATCGAAGGCCGCCCGGCCCGGCTGGCGCCGGTCACGGAAGTCCCCCTCGGGCAGCGGTACCACTTCGCTTGATCCGAGGCACTCCGTCCAGTCGCTACGTTCTCACGCGAAATCTTCTCCGGCTGCGGATCTGATCTCGTCGAGTTGCGACGGATCGGACAGGAGTGCCCGCAGAACGAACGAAGCGAGCTGGTCGGCGACGACGTCCGCATCGGGGATGGTTTGTCCGGCCGTATCGTTGATGTCGCCCCTCAGGATCCAGGCGATGGCCCTCTCGGCCACCTCGGGATCCACCTTCACGAATTCTCCCGAGTCGATCGCCTCCTCGATCAACGACCGCCTGGCGTCGACGAGCGTTTGGTGGCGCGCCCGCTTGTCTGAGAAAGCGGGATCGTCGAGCACCGACTCGACGGCGGACAGGTCGTACGCACACCGGCAGATGAAGGAGATGTCCCAGATCAGATACCTGTAGAGCCGGAGTGCGGCGGACCCGCCGGCCGACGCTTGGGCCTGCGCTACCCTCGCCGCCTCGTCGAGATCGATATCGATCAGCTCAGCCATGATGGCGTCCTTGGAGGCGAAGTGATGGAAGAGCGACGGTTGGCGGATATCCACAGCCTCCGCGATCTTGCGGGTTGAGGTCCCGTGATACCCCTTCTTGCCGAACAACCTCGAAGCCTCGCGCAGAATGCGCTCCCTGGTCGGAAGCTCTTCGGATTCGAGTTCAGGTCCGGTCATGCCGTCTCTCGGTGTGAGGGTGAAGCTGCAGCAGCAGCCGAGGGAATGCCCGATCGAGGCTATCAATCGATAGGCTACCGAAGATTCCGCCGTAACACAATGCCATCCGACCGGCTATGAACTCACGCCGGCAGCTCGCTCGGCCAGGCCGTTGAGGACCTCCATGACGATTCGGTTGGCGAGAAACGACGTGATGGCGCCCGGTCCGTCGTAGGGCGGTGAGACTTCGACGATGTCGGCTCCGACGATGCGCAGCTCACGAGACATCCTCCGCACCGTGTCGAGGATCTGCCTCGAGGTGAGACCGCCCGGCTCCGGGGTGCCCGTACCCGGCGCCATGCCCGGATCGACAACATCGATGTCGACGGACAGGAACACTGCGTCGGCGCCGTCGCCGGCGTGCGCGACCGCCTCGTCGACGACCGACTTCAATCCCCGATCCTCGATCTCGGTCATCAGGTAGCCGCGCAATCCCTGTTCCCGCATCCAGGCAACCGTGTCCGGGCCCGGCCAGTACCCGCGTAGGCCGATCTGGACGAACCTGCTTCCGGGTACTGCACCCGACTCGATCAGCCGGCGCATCGGTGTTCCATGACCGTAGAGGGATCCATAGCCGGTCGTCTCTCCGGTATCAGCGTGGGCGTCAAAGTGAACCAGCGCTACCTCCCCAAAACCGTATGTCCTGGCCACGCCGGTGGCGTTGGCATATGTGATGGTGTGATCGCCACCCAGCACGATGGGAATGGATCCGTCCCCGCTGATCCGTTCGATTGTGGCGGCGATCCGATCGAGATCACCCTCGATGTCTCCCGGACGAAGCTCGATATCTCCGATGTCGACCACCCCCTCGAGGGCGTTGAGGCCGGTCGGCAGATGAGGCCGATAGGCATCGGCGGCAAGGTAGTCACTCTCCCGAATGGCTTTGGGCCCGAACCTCGTGCCGGGACGATATGACGTGCCCCAGTCGAACGGAGCACCAACGATCACGGCGCGTGCTCCCTGGAGGTCCTCGAGAGTCGCAGCCGGAACACCCGCAAACGTAGAACCGGAAGAAAAGGCGTGAACACGGCTGGCGTCAAAGGGTGTTCCGGGATTCACGCCGTGCCTCCAAGCTTTAGAATTGCGGGTGCCGGTCGCCACCGGCCCGGCCGGAGAATACCAACCGATGTCCGGGGCGGCAGCCATCCGCTCGCTGCAAGAAACCGGCCGAATCATGCACCCGCTAACCTATCGACCGATAGGAGCTCACAGCCCAATTCCCATCAGGAGAAAGAGAAGATGAATTCACGCAACAGGATCCTTCAGTTGATCGGAGCACTCCTCGCCTTCGCACTCATTGCTTCCGCCTGCGGCGATGCAGAATCCGACACCACCGAGGGCGGTGCGGTATCCGGCGACACACCCACGGAGCTGAACGCCCTGGTGTGGTGTGATCACACCGATCCGGCGTTGCTCCAGCCCTTCGAGGAGGCCAACAACGTCACGGTCAACGTCAAAGACTACGACGGCACCGGAGTTGCATTGGGGCTCATTGAGCAGTCACAGCCCGGTGAATGGGATGTGTTCGTGGTCGATTCGGTGGACGTCCCGCGGATTGTCGATGCCGGGTTGCTCGCCGAGCTGAACCCGGATGATTATCCGTGGGATGATTTCTTCGCCGACGTCGATCTACCCGGAACGCACTACCAGAACGACAAGCTCTACGCAGTGCCTGAGAAGTTCGGCTACAACACGATCGCCTTCAACGGCGACAACGTCTCGGTGGACGCCATGCGCGACGTCGAATCGCTGTGGGATCCGGAGTACGACGGGCGGATCGCCGTGTACGACTACTACATACCGGTGATGGAGCAGGTAGCAATCAGCCTCGGCATCAAGCCTGCCGACCTGACCGTCGACGACCTCCCGGCCATCGAGCAACGCTTGATGGACCTCAAGCCGCATGTCGCTTTGATCGGAGATGTGGTCACCACGCAGACCGCACTCGCCACCGGAGAAGTCGACATCATCGTCGGCGGCGGCGAGTTCGTGACGGGCGTCCTCAACGCCGAGAACCCGGCGTTCGACTGGATCCTCCCGAATCAAGGCGGAATCCGCTGGCAGCAAGCTATCGGGGTGTTCGCAGATTCGGAGAAGAAGGACCTGGCCACCAAGTTCGTTCAGTACATCGTGAGCCCGGAGGGCCAGGCACGTCTGGCTACCTCCTCGTGTTACTGGGCGATGCCGGCCAACTCAAAAGCCACGCTGAGCGACGCCGAAAAGAAGATCCTCCGCTGGGACGAACAGGAGGGGTTCGTCGGTAACTCGTACCCGTACTTCATCCCGGACGCCGACCTCGACGCGGCCATGCTCGACGTGTGGACAAGGTTCCTGCAGGGTTGACGGCAGCCCAGACATCTTCGAGGAAGGGTTGGACCCTGGCGGGTCCAGCCCTTCTCTGGACGAGTCTCTTCTTCCTCGCTCCGATGGGGTTGGTGGTCGCCTACAGCCTCTTTCGAAGAGTCGGCGGCACGATCGACACTTCGCCCAGCTTGTACAACTACCGGAGGATCATCGACGAACCGGTGTTCTTCGACGCGTTGCGGAATTCGCTCGAGGTCGTGGCCATCACAGTCGTTTTCAGCATTCTCGTGGCCTATCCGTTCGCCTACATCCTGGCGTATCGCGTGCCTCCGCGCTGGCAACGCCCGCTCCTGCTGCTCGCCGTGCTCCCGTTCTGGACCTCCTACGTGGTCCGCTCTTACAGCTGGCTGTTGGTTCTGGGCAAGAACGGTGTCGTCAACGAACTGATGACATCCACCGGATTGATCTCGTCGCCGATCACACTGTCCAACACACGGCTGGCAACCGTGGTCGGATTCGTGCACTTCTTCACGATGCTCACCTCCCTCACGATCTATGCCAGCCTGACCCAGATACCCGAGTCGTACCGGAAGGCAGCGAGGGACCTCGGCGCCTCGTCTTTCTTGACTTTCCTTCGGGTGACGCTCCCGCTCAGCATGCCCGGTGTTGTCGTCGGTGCCTTCCTCACCTTCGTCCTCGCCATCGGTGACTTCATCACTCCGCAGATCCTCGGTGGTGGCCAGGAGCTGCTGCTCCCCCAGGCGATCATGCTCCAGGTGCAGCGGCGGGGAGACTTTCCGCTGGCTGCGGCGCTCAGCGTTGTTCTCCTCGTTGTCGTCATCGTGGTCTATGCCGCCTCGGCCAAGCGGCTCACGCTGGAGCAGGAATGAAACGGATCGGCGGTGTGATCCGCTACTCATACCTCGCTGCCGTATTCGGTTTCATCCTTCTGCCCGTGCTGGCACTCGTGCTCTTCTCCTTCCAGGACGGGGCGTTAGCCGTTCCTCCACTCCGCGGCCTGTCCTTGCGCTGGTATGAGGCCTTGTTCGCCGATGGGCGGATGATGGCGGCGTTGCGCAACTCGGCGCTGGTCGCCATAACCTCAGCATTGATCTGCACAGTGCTCGGGTTCCTCGCTGCCTACGGCCTGGCCAGATTCCGTCCCAAAGGAGTCCAGGCACTCCGGGCGTTCTTGATTGCACCTCTCGGTGTCTCCTATCTCGTCATAGGACTCGGCCTGTCCCTCGCCTTCAGCGAGCTCGCAATCGGGAGATCGCTGATCACGGTCACGATCGGCCATGTGGTGATCAATCTTCCCCTCGCCTTCGCCATCATCCTGAGTCAGATGAACGAGCAACAAGCGCGCTTCGAGCAGGCCGCCCGTGATCTCGGGGCCCGGGAGTCACGGGTTCTCGCGCTAGTAGCCGTCCCATTGCTCGCGCCCGGGTTGCTCGCTGCCTTCCTGCTGTCCTTCACGCTTTCCTGGGACGAGTTCGTCATCGCTCTACTGCTCACCCGGTTCGATGTGACGCTCCCGGTTGAGATCTGGTCGGCCCTGCGGACCGGGCTCAATCCAAAGACCAACGCAGCAGGCACGATCGTGTTCGCCCTGTCGATCGGCATGCTCATCATCACCTATGCCCTCATCAGACGAAGACTGGAGAAACAGCGATGACGCGCGGCGCACGGCTCACTATCGACGGTGTCACGAAGCGCTACGGTGATACCGCCGCGCTCGATGACGTGAATCTCGTGGTTGAGCCGGGTTCCTATGTGGTCATCCTGGGTCCGTCCGGCAGCGGCAAGACGACGCTGCTGAGCATTCTGGGCGGCTTCACGGAGCCCACGGAGGGGCGTATACACATCGACGACAGCGATGTGACCGACCTCCCGCCGGTCCGGCGACCCACCACCACGGTCTTTCAGGACTACGCCCTGTTCCCGCACATGACCGTCGCCAAGAACATCGGCTTCGGCCTCGCCATGCATGGCATAAAGGGTGACGAACGCCGCCGGCGCGTTGAAACTGCTCTGGAGCTGGTCGGTCTACCAGGCATCGGCGATCGCCATATCGCCTCACTGTCCGGCGGACAGCGACAACGAATCGCACTCGGCCGGGCGGTGGTCATCGAACCCCGGGTGTTGCTTCTCGATGAACCATTGGGCGCCCTCGACCTCAAGCTCCGACGTCAGATGCAGGATGAGCTGAGCGAAATCCAGAGACGGCTAGGAACCACCTTCGTCCACGTGACCCACGATCAAGAGGAGGCCATGAGTCTTGCAGACACCATCGTGGTGCTCCGCGACGGCCGGATCGAAGATCACGGACCCCCGGACCGCCTGTACCTCCGCCCATCAACACGCTTCGCCGCAACGTTCATGGGTGACAGCAACCTGGTCGATGGAACGGTGAGGGACACCGCCGGCGGAACGGTCGAGGTGGGAACCGCGTTCGGGACGTTCTCGGTGCCCGGCCGGGCAAGCCGGGACGCTTCGGTCACGCTGGCGATTCGTCCCGAGCACCTCCGGGCAGACGAAACGGGAGGATTTCAGCTCGGAGAGGGCCGGGTCGTCGACCGCCACTTCATCGGGGCTCACCAGCGGTGCAGAATTGCGCTGGGACATGCGGAACTGATCCTCAACTCGCCCGCCAAACCGGCTCTGGCCGTCGATCAGATAGTGCGTGTCAGCGCCGACCTCGACGACTTCGTGCTCCTCGAGTCGTAGCGGTCAGACGCCGTCGAGGTCAGGAAGATCGAGCGGGGCGGCCTCCATCCCCAGGTCGGAAGTGTGAGAGGCAATCTCCCCCAACGTGGTCACCCACACATCCGGCAGTGAAGCCAGGCGTTCAAGCAACCCTGCCAGCGCCAGCGCCCGGGCCGGTCGCCCCGACAGAAAGGGGTGCATCACCGGGACGGCGCAACCGCCGTACTCCCGGTAGGCCAAGATGTCTTGCCACCAGGTTTCCATGACGTCGGAGGGACGCTCGATCACCCCTTGACCGGCCGGAGGGTCCGGCAGATAGGCATATCGTTCCCAATCGTCGAATGCCCACGACTGCGGTATCTCCACGATCACGCCCTGATCCGTCGCCACCGGGTAGGGGGTATCGCGATCAAACAGGCTGGCATCGTATTCGAATCCGAACTCCGCCAGCAGGCCGAGTGTGTCGGCAGACGTCTCCCACCAGGGCGCACGGAACCCGGCGGGCCGCACCCCGTGTTTCCCAAGAGCCTCGAGCCCACGCTCCAGCTCCGCTCGCTCCTCTTCCACGAGAAGATGTGCAGGTGGACGGTGCAGATACCCGTGATGAGCCACCTCGTGTCCTGCCTCGAGGACCGCGGCAACGGCGCCGGGATATCGGTCGGCCGTGAACCCGGGAATGAAGAACGTGGCATGCAACGCCTCCCCACCAAGCACCTCGAGCAACCGCGGTAGTCCAGTCAAAGGTCCGTATGCTTGATGCGTCATCACCGAAGGGCGGGAGGCATACGACCGATCAACCGCCAGCACGACCGACTCGGCATCAAGATCGAACGTCAGCGCGACGGCCGAACGGTACCCGGCCGGCCAGGCAAACTCGCCCGGAGCTACGCTCATCGCGGCCACCGTCGCACGAGCCATGACCGGTGAGAGAATTGATGACCGTGCATCAGCAGGCCCTCAGTGCCTCCGCCGCTTCCACGTACTCATAACCGAGTTCTCTGGCGACGTGCTCTTCCGTTACTTGTCCTCTGCACACGTTGAGGCCGCCCAGGAGGTGAACATCATCGAGCATCGCCTGTTTGGCGCCCTTGTCGGCCAGCGCCAGTGCGAATGGAAGCGTGGCGTTGTTGAGCGCGTAGGTGGACGTACGTGGCACGGCGCCAGGCATGTTGGCTACGCAGTAATGCACAACGCCGTCGACGATGTACGTTGGCTCCTCATGTGTGGTCGGGCGTGAGGTCTCAAAACAGCCGCCCTGATCGATCGCCACATCCACCAGGACGGAACCCGGGCGCATCGCCTTGACCATTTCGGCCGTCACGAGGCGAGGGGCTCGATCACCCTTGACCAGGACGGCCCCGATGACGAGGTCGGCGTCGAGCACCAGTTCCTCGAGGGCCGACGCGGTCGAGTAAACGGTCTCCAGCAGAGTGCCGAAGCGCCTGGCGAGACGATCCAGAACGCCAATGTCGCGATCCAGCACGGTGACAAACGCGCCGAGGCCGACTGCCATCTCGATCGCATGCTCGCCGACGACACCCCCACCGATCACCACTACCTTCGCCGAGTGGACACCCGGTACGCCACCCAGCAGGAGCCCTGCCCCACCACTGGGAGCCTCGAGGCAGTGGGCGCCTGCCTGAATCGACATACGACCTGCGACCTGAGACATCGGAGCAAGCAGCGGCAGGCCGCCATTGCGATCGGTCACCGTCTCGTAGGCTATGCAGGTTGCACCTCCGTCGACGAGGTCTCTCGTTTGGTCGGGATCGGGAGCGAGATGGAGGTAGGTGAACAGCACCTGATCTTCGCTGAGCTGGGCCCGCTCGACTGCCTGCGGTTCCTTGACCTTGACGATCATCTCCGCCTGATCCCACACCTCCACCGCAGTCGCGGCGATGCGAGCACCGGCCGATACGTAGTCCTCGTCCGAAGCGCCGATACCGGCTCCGGCAGCCGTCTCGACCAGAACCTCGTGACCGTGAGCCACCAGTTCTCTCACACTCGACGGCGTCAGGCCGACGCGTCGTTCTGCCTTCTTGATCTCTTTCGGCGCCCCAACAAGCATCTCGCTGTACCTCCGTTGCGGTGGGCTAACTCACAATTCCGGTTGCCGTGTCGTCATGAACGATCTCCTACCCCTTCAACACACTCCGCAGGGAAGAGACGATCGTGTCGATCTGGTCGTCGGTGATGACGAGCGGCGGGCACATCGTGAGATGGTTCGGTGGAATCGGGCGGATGATCACGCCCTTCTTCAGAAGAGCGTCACGCACCGCCACGACGTTGACGCCGTCCGGTACGGAGATTCCCCAAACGGCTCCCTCGCCGCGCACATCGCTCAGCAACCCTTCATCGCGCAAGGTGTTGAGCCCGGCGGACAGGCGCTTCCCGATCTCGGTCGCCCTGGCCAACAGGCCTTCCCGCTCTTGAATCTCGATGCACTTCAGCGCGGCGACACAACCCAGCGGGTGCCCAGAATATGTGTAGCCCGTCCGTAGGATGAAGCCGTCGTTTGCTTCGAGCCCGGCCAGAACGGCAGGGCCGACGATCACCCCTGACAGCGGCACGTAGCCCGAGGTCACACCTTTGGCGAACGTGATCATGTCGGGTGTTACCCCGTAGAACTGGCTGCCGAACCACTTCCCGGTGCGCCCGAATCCGGTGATGACTTCATCATGGATGAGAAAGGCCCCGTAGGTGTCGCAGAGATCGCGCAGATGCGACAGATAGCCCTCGGGGGGTGGCCACACCCCGCCCGCTCCCTGGATCGGCTCGGTGATCACCGCCGCGATTTCGTCACCGTGCTCGGCAAAGATCTTCTTCATCGCTTCATCGTCGTCGGCGACCACGTTGATGATGCCCGGCACCAGCGGCCCAAACCCTTCGCGGTTGGGAGCAATGCCCTGCACCGAGGTTCCGCCGTAGTTGGTGCCGTGGTACCCGCGCTCACGGCTCACGATGATCTGCTTCTGAGGATGGCCCGACTCGCGCTGGGCGATGCGGGCGAGTTTCATGGCCGTGTCGACGGCCTCGGATCCAGACGAACCCAGGAATACCCGAGCGTTGTCGAACGGCGACAGCTCGACGACCTTGGCGGCGAGTTCCTCGGTTTGCGGGTTCGTGAACGGGTCGAAGGTGTGATAGGCGCCTAGCTTCTTCGCCTGGTCGGCGATCGCCTCGGCGATTTCTTCCCGGCCGTAGCCAACGTTGGCGTACCACAACGAGCCCATTCCGTCGATGTACTCGTTTCCCTGGTCATCAAAAACGACGGCGCCCTTACCACCGGTGATCGAGATGAACTCCGTCTTTCGAGGTGGCGTGAACGGATGCAAGAACGAGCTGGGCATGGGCCGCGGCCTCCTGATTGGCACTACCTATCGATTGATAGGTAGTCTATCGCATGCAGCCGGGCCCGGCAACGCCGGAGCCGGAGGAACTCGAACGAGGAGGCGCGGTGGCAAAGATCGTGAACTCGTGGACCGAGTGGGACCCGCTCAAGCGGGTCATCGTCGGCCGCGCCGATGGCACCATGGTGCAGGCGCCCGAACCTGCCACAGTCCGTGACTGGCCGAAGTGGGGTTTTCCGAAGGGCACCTACGGCCGGCTTCCGCAGGAGATGGAGGACGCCGCCAACGCGCAACTGGACAACTTCGTTGCTCTCCTGGAGAAGCATGGTGTAGCGGTCGACCGACCGGAAGTTCTCGACTTCTCTCAGGCAGTCACCACGCCCGACTGGACCCAGGACTCCATGTTCGGCGTGATGCCACCCCGCGACATCCTCTTGACGGTCGGCAACGAGATCCTCGAAGCCACGATGTCGCAGCGCTCTCGCTGGTTCGAGTACCTCGCCTACCGTCCACTCCTCCAGAAGTACTTCCGGGAGGATCCGGACTTCCGGTGGGAAGCCGCCCCGAAACCGCGCCTTACGGATGCTTCCTACGTGGACGGCATGGAGTTCTGGGAGTACGCCGAGTCCCTCCCGGACGCGGAACAGATCGAACGCTTCACAAAGAACAAGCAGTGGAACCTCACCGAAGAAGAGCCGCTTTTCGATGCCGCCGACGTCGGACGGTTCGGCAGGGATCTGTTCGTACAGCGGTCAACGGCCACCAACGGGGCCGGTATCGATTGGCTCCGGCGGCATTTTCCGGAGCACCGACTCCACGAGGTGCTCTTCTGGGAGGCGCACCCGATGCACATCGATGCCACGTTCATACCGCTCCGGCCGGGCCTGGCCCTCAGCAACCGGCAACGTGTGCCCCTAACCGAAGAGATGAAGAAGCTGTTCGCCATGAACGATTGGGAGATCGTTCCGTGCGCCGAACCCGCCCTGCCGGAGAAACCTCCACTGTGTTTCTGCAGCGTCTGGCTGTCTATGAACACGCTGCTCCTCGATGAGCACACCATCTTCGTTGAGGAATCGGAGAAGGCCCAGCAGCAGCAGTTCTACGAACTCGGCTTCGAGGTGATCGAGGTGCCGTTCTGGGCGGTCGGACCGTTCGGTGGAGGCCTCCATTGCGCAACGGCCGATGTGTATCGGGAAGGCACACTCCAGGACTACTTCCCCCGCCAGATTCCGGGTTACTAGCGCACACGCACGAGAGGCAGGAGAACCAGATGGCCAAACGCAAGGTGATCATCATCGGCGCCGCGGGGCGCGACTTCCACAACTTCAACACCCACTACCGCGACGACGAATCAGTCGAAGTGGTCGCCTTCACGGCCGAACAGATCCCCGGCATCGAAGGCCGAACCTATCCGCCTGAGCTGGCCGGGCCGCTCTACCCGAACGGAATCCCGATCTACGCTGAAGACCAACTCCCCGCGTTGATCCGGGACCTCGAAGTCGACGAGTGTGCTTTCTCCTACAGCGACGTTTCATACCAGCACGTGATGGGCGTCTCGGCAGTCGTACAGGCCGCCGGGGCATCGTTCACTCTGCTGGGACCGCGCGACACCCAGGTGAAGAGCACCAAGCCGGTGATCTCTGTGTGCGCGGTGCGGACCGGATCCGGCAAGTCCCAGACCTCGCGCAAGGTCGTCGAGACGCTCATGGCCAGGGGCCTCAAGGTCGTTGCCGTCCGCCACCCGATGCCGTACGGCGATCTCACCGCCCAGAGAGTCCAGCGCTTCGCCGAGATCGCCGACCTCGAAAAGCACGACTGCACCATCGAAGAGATGGAGGAGTACGAGCCACATATCGTGCGAGGCAACGTCATCTACGCCGGAGTCGACTACGAGGCGATCCTCCGAGCGGCAGAAGACGACCCCAATGGATGCGATGTGATCGTCTGGGATGGTGGCAACAACGATTTCTCGTTCTACGAGGCCGACCTGGCGATCACCATCGTCGACCCGCATCGGCCGGGACATGAGTTGCGATACTACCCCGGCGAGGTCAGCTTGCGCACGGCCGATGTCGTGATCATCAACAAGATCGACTCCGCCGACCTGGCCGGAATCGAAACGGTCCGGGCCAACATCGCCAAGGTGAACCCGTCCGCCAAGGTCATCGACGCAGCCTCGACGATGCGGTTGGAGGACCCCTCGGTAGTTGCCGGCAAGCGCGTCCTGGCGATCGAAGACGGTCCAACCCTCACCCACGGGGGCATGAAGATCGGCGCAGCCGTCGTCGCCGCCACCAAATACGGTGCCATCGAATTCGTCGATCCCCGCCCCTACCTGGTCGGCAAGCTCAAAGACACTTTCGCCACGTACCCCGAAATCGGGACCATCCTGCCCGCAATGGGATACGGCGAGGAACAGCTTCGCGATCTCGAAGCCACGATCAACGCCACGGATTGCGACGCCGTCGTGATCGGAACGCCCATCGACCTTGCCCGCATCGTCGATATCCAGAAGCCGAATACGCGCGTGTTCTACGATCTACAGGAGATCGGCGAACCGACTCTGACCGGTGTACTCGACGAGTTCATCGCCGGGCAGGCGCTTGGATAACGCCGACGGATCTCGAGGAGGTTTCACCGTGGAAGTGACCGCATTGCGACCGGCTACGGACTTCACCGTGAATCGCTACCACGTGGACCTCACGAACCGGACCGTCAGATTCGAATCCTTCCCCTGCCAAGATCTCGAGGACGCCCTCGGTGGAATCGCCCGCGCCACCAAACTGCTGGGCGATCTCGAAATCACCGATCCCTACGCACCTGACGCACCGCTGGTCATGAACCTGGGCCTGCTGAGCGGGACACGGGCGATGACGGGTCTGCGGACCTTTTTCCACGGCTACTCCCCGCTCAAGACCTCGCTGGCCGGTGCGCCGGGTCTCATGTGGTCGGCAGGATCGGGGCACTTCGGCACCAAACTACGTGGCCTCGGCATCGAAGAAGTCATCTTCACCGGCCGGTGCGAGCAAGCGACCCTCCTCCGCCTGACCCCTGCCGACGATCCCGAAGGACCCGGCGGCCCGGCAGAGTTCACCTTCCTGGCCGCCGATGACCTCATCGGACGCACGGTCAACGACAAGATCCAGGAACTCCACAACCGCTATCCGGAGGCGCATTTCGCCGTGATCGGTCCGGCCGGAGAGAACTACGAGTCGGTCCGGTATGCGTCGATTGCGCTGTCGACCGACAACCAGTTGAAGTCGGGGGACGCCAAGCCCCGATTCTGCGGAAGGGGCGGATACGGCGGCGTGATGGGTTCGAAAAACCTTCTGGCGATCGCCGCCGACGGCCCAAATCCGAAGGCTTCGAGCCGGGGTCTCAAAGACATCAACCGGGAGATCAACCTCGGAGACGGGAGCAAGGGGTATCGCGACGTCGGTACCTGGCGCATGGTCGGGATGCTCCATCCGGCCGGCGGTCTCCCCGAGTTCAACTTCGCCCCTCCGGGTAACGAAGATGGTCAGCTTCTCACCCGGCCAGCCTTCGAAGCAGGCCCCTATATCGTCAAAGCGGAGGCCTGCTACCTCTGTGGCATCAAATGCCACAAGAACGTCTACGACCGTACGGATGGAGAGGCCGGGAGATTCCGGGCCAAGGTCGACTACGAGCCCCTTGCCCTACTCACCTCGAACCTGGGCATCTATGACGCCGACGCCGCCTTGACCTTGATCGATCTCTCCGACGAACTGGGCATGGATTCGATCTCGCTCGGAGGAACCATCGGATACGCGATGGAGTGGAATCTGCGCCATCCCGACTCCCCCATCGCCGGCGGGCTCAGCTACGGCGACGCGGCCGCCACCAGGACAGCCATCGAGGCGGTCGGAACCGGCCTGTTCCCGGAGTTAGGGCAAGGCTCCATGCGGTTGTCCATCCACCAGGGTGCCACAGGATTCGCCATGCAATCGAAAGGCGTCGAGTACCCCGCCTATCTGCCACACACCAATCCCTCCTATCCATGGGCGCTGGCCGGAGGTCACATGTCGATGCGCACATACCTTCTGGCGATCGTCGAGCGAGAAACCGGCCTCGAGTACTGGATCGATGCCACCGTCAATCGGGGGCCCAGGTTCATCCTCGATGACATCACCGGGCTCTGTAAGTTCTCCATGATCGGCCCCGATCTGGAAGCGGAGGCGATTCGGTTGATCACCGGCCTCGGCGTAGAGGCCGACGACCTGCTGGCGGCCGTCGACCGAACATTCCTGCGCGGCTACGCCTCCGAGCGGAAACACGGATTCACAGAAGACGACTACTTGATGCCTGCCGACGCCCACCTACCAATCGAACACTCGACTGTGCCGCAGTTCAACACCGAAGAGTTCTTCGATGAGTTGCGAGGTCGGGTGATAGAGACTCTGGATCAGCGGGCGGTAGCAGCCGGCTTCATGTAGGAAGCCAGTTGTAGGTTCTGGGTTGTAGGTTCTGCCGGGTCCGACCGACATCGACAACCGGCACGGTCGGCCGTCTAGCGGTGGAAGCCGAGCCCCTGCAACTCCGCGATGATCGTCGGGGCGTCGAGCAACTCCCGAAGTGCCACGATGGCGGGCCTATCCCACCGCGATTCCGGCACCGCAAAGTCAAACTGCTCGTCCTGGAGGAACCGGAACTCCAGACCGGCCCTTCCCGCCACGGTGTCGAGAGTCACGCCCCAATCCGCCCTCCCCTGCTCGACGGCGGCTGCCACGGAGTGGTGGGTGCTGGCCTGATGCAGGTAACCCTCAGGTTGCCGCCCGCCGAGCAGTTGATCGATGAGCACCCGTGTCCCGCTTCCAGGGTTGCGATTGACCATTCGAAACGGACCCTCGCCCAGTTCAGCCGCCAGGGCCTCCGCATCGAGGTCCGCCAGCGTCGTATCACCCGACCGGAACACGATTCCCTGCCGGCGCCGGTAGCCGGACATGAGCCGCACCCCCGGCGGCAGAAACGGACGGTTGTACTCACCGGTCGCTGGATCCATGAGATGGATTCCGGCCACATCGGCCTCCCCCCGGCCCACGGCCGTGAGCCCACCCGTCGACCCGACCGGCACCATCTTCACGCGATACCCACGCCCGGCCAGCACCCCGAGCAGATAGTCGAAACCGACGCAGTGGCTCCCGATGGCGGCGAGGTCGGCGGGACGTACCTCCGGATGCAGGAGATGAACATCGACCACGGCCCCCTCGTCGACATACTCGATGGCGGCGGGAATCCGGATAAAGCCGTCGGCGCGTCCGAAAGCCGTCACACTGCCCGATCCTGCACCGAGCGGATAGGCAGCCAGGCCTACCGGTCCCTGCACCAGATCGACCAGGTTGTACTCCGTTCGCCCCGACGCAGAGGTGATCCGCAACGGAACCATCGCCTGCACCAGAGATCGATCGTGAGGGGGAAGGCCCGACAGGCGGCGCAGCAACGGAGCTACGAATTCGTGAAAGGTGAAAATCGCCGAGGTTGGAAAGCCCGGCAGAACGACTACCGGCACTCGGCCCACAACGGCGAGCAGAACGGGCTTGCCCGGTTTGAGAGCGACCCCGTGCACGACGATCCCGGCCGAATCGGGCATGCTCAGCGCCAACCGTTCGACGACCGTGGCGTTGAGGTCGCCCTCGCCTTTCGAGGTTCCACCGGACAACAACACCACGTCCACGGCCTCCGGCCCCGACAGCAAGCCCTCGACAGCCCGCTCGAGGAGGGCTTCGTCGTCCGGGATGATCCCGCACGGCACCGGCTCACATCCGAGTTCGATGACGGCGTCGAGCAACATGCGCTGGTTCGAGTCGTACACCTGGCCGACACCGAGCATGAGTCCCGGCTCAACGATCTCATCACCGGTGGACACCACCGCTACCCGGGGCCTGGCGACCACGTCCAGCCGGTCGGCTCCAACCGCCGCCAGCACTCCGGTCTCGCGTGAACTGAGCCGGGTGCCTCGCCGCATCACCGTCTCTCCGCGACCGATATCGGATCCTGCAAACGTGATGTTCCCGCCCGGGACCGCCGGCCGGACGACGCGGATTCGCTCCCCGTCGGGTTCGGTGTACTCCACCATCAGCACGGCATCTGCCCCGCGCGGAACCACCCCGCCGGTGGCAAGAGCCACCGCCACGCCGGGCTCGACCTCGAACCCGGGAGGAGGCGCCTGGCCGGCTGCGAGGGCGACTTCTGAGACGGCCATCGTGATCGGTTGAAGTTCCTCGGCCCCGAACGTGTCCTGCGCCCGCACCGCGTAGCCGTCCACATTGCTCCTGTCGAAGGCGGTGACGTCGACCGCGGCCACAACGTCACCGGCCAGCACACGTCCCAATGCAGACTCCAACCGGATGGTCTCCGTCTGCGGTTCGAGATGCGCGCAGGCATCGTCGAAGCGCTGATGCGCTACCGATTCATCGACAACATCGAGGAACTGGCGCTGCCTCATCGGACGAGCGCCGGGTCGTAGAGGTGAACTTCCACTCCGGTCCCCTCCGCATATCCTTCCAGCCCGGAGGGAACCACCACGAAACCGGAAGCTCTGGTTACCGAGGACAGAACCGATGCACCGGAGATGGCGAGCGGGCGAACGCGCCCGTTCTCGATCTGGACCCTGGCGTAATCAGTGCGGCCGATCTGTGACACGAGACGCTGTTCGAGCGGCAGTCGGACGGACAGATATGGCCACTGCTCGGGCAATCCCCCCATCCGGCGTATGACCGGCCCGGCGAAGAAGTCGTAGGCAACCAGGCACGACACCGGATTGCCCGGCAGGAGAAGCACTGGAACACCGGCGATCCTGCCCACCCCGGTCGGCGAGGACGGGCGCATAGCCACACCGTGGACAACGAGTTCGCCCAGTTCATCGACGATCACCGGTACCCGGTCCTCCGTCCCGACCGAGGCAGCGCCGGCGGTAACGATCACATCGGCGCCCGGCCGGCTCAGCGCGTCGCGCATCGCCTGCTCGTCATCCGGGAGCCGCACGATCTCCGGGCTACCACCGTCGCGAATCACCAGCGCGGCGAGCATAGGAGAGTTGCTGTCGACGATCTTCGAGCCCTCAGGGCGTTCACCCGGTGCCAGCAACTCATCACCAGACACGATGACACGCACCACCGGCCGCCGGTGCACCAGCACGGGATGGTGTCCGATCGACGCCAGCAACCCCGCATCCTGGGGTAGCAGACGCCTCCCTCGGCGTAACACGGTCGTCCCGGTCTCGATATCCTCTCCGACCCTGCCGACGTTCTTCGCTGGGGCTACCGGAGCCCGCACCTCGACGCGACCGCCGGTTTCCAGGGCGTCCTCAGCTCGCAACACCGCGTCGGCGCCGTCCGGGACCGGCGCACCCGTCATGATCCGTCCGGCGGCGCCGCCCTCGATCGAGCCCGTCGTCGAAACCCCCGGCATCGAAGATCCGACCAGATTCAGGATCACCGGGTTGTACGCAGACGCCCCGAACGTGTCGGCTGCCCGAACGGAGAACCCATCCATCGTTGCCCGGCGGAACCCCGGCACGTTCACCTCGCTCCGCACGTCGCCGGCCAGCACCCTCCCGGCACACTCGGTGACCTCGACGGCCTCAGCGTCCAACGGATCCACGCCGTCGAGGGCCGCCGATATCGCCTGTTCGACGCTCGCTCGCTGCCGGAACCCTCGCATGCGAACGTCATCTGCACCTCCGGCTATGGCGATCAGCAGATCTACCCGATCGCCTTCCTCTAGCGCAGTCGCCGCCAGGTCCCGGCGGGGAACTTCCGCCTCGCGACAGAACACCATCAGATGCGGGTGCAGTTCTCCCGAGTCATCGAAGAGCCGGATGCGGAGATCGGGATGTGCCTCTACCGCCTGCCGCAGGGCGGCGTCGACGGTCGCGGCGGTTACCTCGATGGACCTTCGCCCACCGGCGTACTTGTCGAGCGAGCTTGGGAGCCTGACTGTGGCCAATATTCGTCCTCACGTGCGTAAACAGCACCCCGGCCGGATCACTCCGTCGAGCGGGGTCCTCTGCTACACGCCGAGTTCGTCGGCCACCCAGCCGAGCTCGAGGTTCTCGAGCGTCTCTCTGGGCGGGTTGCCCGTGATCGGATCCCAGCCCGCCATCTCGTAATAGGTCTCGAGGGCAGCCTCGAATTCGACCCGATCAACCAACTTGCCGTCGCTGGGTCCGCCGTCGAGTGGTTCGAACAATCGCTTGGGAAGGGTGTCTCGCTCACGTGTGATGCCTTCACGTGCATTGAAGGCCCGGAGCATGTTGAGCCGGCGAGCCCCCAGTGTCAGCAGGTCGGCGACCGTCGTCTCCTCACCGTGTACTGCAGTGATGACCGCGGCCAACTCCTCCATACCGAGAAGTTGCCAACCCGGCCCGAACACGAACTGGCAGACGTCTGCGGAGTCCAGCGCCGAGTAGGCGTACTGGGTGATCAGCGCATACTCGACCTTGGCCGCGTTGAGCGCTTCCTCCGGCTGAGGATTCGTCAGGCCGATGTCGGCCGCCCGCTTGCCGTACTTCTCCGGCGACTCTGCGACTAGTTCCGGCGTGTAGTTGGGATCGTGCTCACTGGACTGGTGGTCGGCCCCGAACGGGTTCACCGCGTAGATCACCGCCAGAGACGGTTTGACTTGCGGCATGTGGGCGGGAAGCTCGGCACCCTTGACCGCGATTACCAAATCCTCTGCACCGTTGCCGATATGTGCGCCGGCCCGGGCCGAGCCCTCCGCCAGGACATCACCGAACCCCTCCCGGTTGAGCGTCTTCTCCAGCATGGCGATCATGGCGTCGGCCTTTCCCCACCCGAGTTCGATGCCCCCGGTATCGGCCGCCGTGATCAGACCCGCCTCGAAGCAATTGATGGCAAAAGCCATCGTCGCACCTGCAGCAATGGTATCCACGCCGTATTCATTACAGAGTTGGTTGGCATAGGCAATGGCATGTATGTCGTCGATGTCGCAGTAGGAACCAAACACCGATGAGGTTTCGTACTCCTGGCCACCCGACTTCGGGTCGACGTTCCGGCCCTGCCACTCAGCGTCGACCACTCGCTTGCACCGAACCGCACACGAGTAACAGGTCTCGCGACCCAGCTTCAGTTGATTGCCTTCATCGGCGCCGCGAAGGAGTTCATTGAAGAGGCGCTCGCCACCGATCGCAGCCGCCCGGTCGAAGCCCATCCAGCCGCTCTGATAGTTGCGGGTCGGCAGCCCTCCCACCGCGTTCTGGCTCTCGAGGATTCCGAGGGTTCCGTACTTGGCGATTTCCCAAACGTCTTCGTCTTCCCGGATGGCCGGGATCGACGGCTGCATGATCGCCCTAACGCCTTCCGGATCGGCCATCGGCAGTTTCTTCTTGCCGCCGCGGACCACGATCGCCTTCAGCTTCTTGCTGCCCATCACGGCGCCCATCCCGGTCCGCCCATGGGCCCGGGTCGCCATGTTCATGATGGCGGCGAAGCGGACCAGGTTCTCCCCAGCCGGTCCGATCTGGGCGACCTGGATGCGGTTGTCCCCGAGTTCCTCTTGCAGGATTTCTTCGGTCTCGACGGTCATCTTGCCCCAGAGATGTGAGGCATCGCGCAGTTCCACCTCGCCCTGATTGATCCAGAGGTAGACCGGTTTGGGGGAGATTCCGCGCACGACGATGCCGTCGAATCCGGCGAACTTGAGCTCGGCCGGCCAGAAGCCTCCGGCCTGGCTGTCCCCTACCCCGCCGGTCAGCGGCGACTTGGCGACGACGGTGGCCCGACTCTGACCGGCGATTGGCGCACCGGTGATGCCGGACAACATGAAGGCCAGTGTGTTTTCAGGTCCGTAGGGATCTGCGCCGGCAGGAGTGTTCTTGAGCAGGTAATAGAGGCCGAGGGCGCTTCCGCCCATGTAGGTGCGGTACAGCTCTTCCGGTGGTTTCTCGATTTCGAGTGAGCCCGACGTCAGGTCGACGTGCAGGATCTTGCCCGCATATCCGTATGCCACTAGGGGCCTCCTCTAGAGCGTTTTGCCAGCATCCTACAGGACGGTGCGCATCCGGGTATCCCGGAAGCGGCCTGGTCCCACGGGGCTGAGGAAGAAGCCTCTATGAGGTACTCACCCGGCGGCGCGAGGCTACTTAGATGAGCACACATACGCCCGGCCGCATCATTGGAAGACTGGCCGGAGCGATCATCGGCCTGATGATTGGAGGGATCGTTGCGGTCAACCTCGTTATCTTCGCCGGGGTCGACCAGGGCTATGAAGCGAGCCTCCCCGAGGTCTTCGAGACCAACGTGCTGCTGGGCATTACGACCGTGGCGATTTTGACCGCCGGGCCGATTGTCGGATTTGTCGTCGCGTCGCGGATCCGGCCACCATCCGATAGCTAGCCGCACCCCCTGTTCCCGTTGACGGTGACCGGGATCGCCGGCCCCACTCGATCATCACGACCGGGAACATCACCACCACACGGGTGCGGGTCGGCCTAGTACCCCACCAGCCCGATGCAGCTGAACGTCACATCGATTGACGCAGCCGGATCTTCGATCGAGGCGGAGAAGCTCCCTGAGAAGGACCACTCTTCGTCCGAAACCGATTCTGCCTGGTCCAGGACGAATGTGCCGTCAACCTCCTGAAGATCCCAGGTGAGTTCGTCGAGGACCGGATCCGAGGCGAACACGAATACCTGTCCTTCATAGGTCCCGGGTTCGACTCCCGAGTCGTAGCTCGATACGGACGATTGGAACTCGGGACCGTCCAGGTAGATACCGATCGCACCGGTTTCGGCGTCACCATACAAATCGCACGACACCTCATAATCTCCACTTAGGTTCTCCTCGTAGGTCTCACCACCGATGGTGATCGTCTGAGTGGCCAAGGAGGCGGCGCCGCTGGTTCCGGCCGACCCTGCCGTGTCAAATCCCTCGGCGGCTTGCGCGTCTTCATCTGTGAGGTCGACCCCGCACTCGTCCTCTATGTAGCTTTCAATCCGGAGGTTCGCCTCTTCGAACGCCTGCAGTTCGGCATCGTTAAGTGGCTCCGGCTGAAGCGGATCCTTCGCCCACTCGCCGAATCGTTCGACGGCCGCGATAGTCAGGGAGAAGTCGGCTTCGAGTTCTGCTGGAGCCTCGGCGGACAGACGTCGGAAGATGTCCTCCATGAACCCGTAGAAGTCATTCCCTTCCAGAGTGGGGTCGTTCTCGTCCAAAGCAATGAACTCGTCGACCAGGTCGAGAACTGCTCGACAGAAGCCCGACCCCCCGGCCGCTGCCTGGTTTGTGGCGCCGGACGTTTCAACAGCTTCGCTTTGCGTGGATCCACCGTCGGACGTCGCCGCCGTTCCCCCGGTTTCGGCGCCACCTCCACACGCTGAGATCGTCAACCCAACAACAACCAAAACGAGAAAGGACTTCATGTACTCGATCTCCTTCTTTGCAGGCGAGCCCCTATGTGGCACCCATCCACGAGGGAGTATGCGGAGGACCCCCAAAGGCTCACCAAACCGGGAAAGGGTGCAGGTTTGGGGTTGCGCGTCTACGAGCGGGGAGCGCGATCATAAGGCAGACGGCGTCGGTCAGTCGTGGAGGCTGTCGAATGCCTTCATCGTCACCTGGAGGTGATGGAGCGTCGCTTTGGCTGCCATGTCCGGATCGCCGGCGCGAAGCGCGCTGATGATGGCACCGTGGCCCTCATTTCCTTCGCCGAGCAGATCGGTTTGACCGAGCGCGACGCCGACGTACATCACTGAGGCATCCTGCAATGATCGAATGATGGCGGCGATCCGGGGAGAGACACCCGTCTCATAGATACCCAGGTGGAAACTTCGATTGAGCTGGACCCAGCGAGCGGGATCCTCCTCTTCCTGCATTGAATGATGGATCTGCTCGAGGCGATCCAGGAGCTCAGCCGTCATCGCACCCGTGGCCTTGCGTATCGCCATCGGCTCGAGAAGCATCCGAACTTCGTAGATCTCGCGGAACTCGACGGAGCTCAACCCCTGCACGACGGCTCCAATGTGAGGGTCGAATCTGACCAGGCCCTCAGATGCGAGATCGCGCAGAGCTTCTCGAACGGGGGTCGTACTCACCTCCATCGAAAGAGCGAGTTCCGACTGGACCAGACGAGCGCCGGCGGCGAGTTCGCCTGAGAGGATCTGTCGCCGCAGCATCTCTAGAACGAGTTCGTGGGTGGTTCTTCGGGCGTTGGAGATCGAGCCGGCATTGGTCGCCGTCCCACCCATCGGTTCACTCACCTCGTACTCCATTCCTTTGCTGCCACTAGATCCAACTCCGAGCCAAGCCGGCAGCCTACCCCGGACCGAAAGAGCGCCTGAACGACGTTCCATCGGACTGCAATCGGGCCGTCGGCGTTCGATCTGATATCCTACAGGATGCAGGATAGTGTGGGTCGAATCGCGAGGAGCAGAGATGTCAGAACACCCGTGGAAAACAGATATGTTCTTCTCGAGCCCCTGGAATTACTTGCCAGAGGTGACCGATTCGTTCAATCTGCCCGAGAAGATTCAAATCCACGACGTCACACTGCGAGATGGTGAGCAACAAGCCGGCGTTGAGTTCACCGTAGACGACAAACTGCGAATAGCCGAGGCTCTCTCGGAGGCTGGTATCCATCGCATCGAAGCAGGTCTGCCTGCGGTCTCTCCATCCGATACCGAGGCGGTGAAACGGATCGCGGCGGCGGGATTCGATGCTGAGATCTATGCGTTTTCGCGTTGCATGATCTCCGATGTCGAACTGGCCCTCGAATGCGGTGTATCCGGGGTGATCATGGAGGTTCCGGCCAGTCATCACGTGATTGAGAAGGCCTACCGCTGGCCGCTGGAACGAGCGATCGAAGCATCGGTCGAGTCGACTCTGTTCGCCCACGAGAACGGCCTCAAAGTCACGTTCTTCCCGATCGACGCAACGCGCGCCACGATGACCGACTTGCTCGACGATCTCGAAGCAGTGGCCACGAACGGTTACGTCGACAACATCGGCCTGGTTGACACGTTCGGCGTTTGTTCACCCCACGCCATCACCTACTACACGCGCCGGGTTCGGGAACGTTTGAAGGTGCCGGTCGAGACACACTTCCACATGGACTTCGGTATGGGCGTCGCCAACACCATCCTGGCCGCAGGCGAGGGCGCCTCGGTGCTCCAAACCACCGTGAGCGGCATCGGGGAACGGGCCGGAAACGCCCCAACTGAGGAGACGGTGCTGGCCCTCCTCACGATGTACGGCGTCGACCTCGGCATCAAGACCGAGAAATTCACAGAGATTGCCCGTCTGGTGGCCGACTTATCGGGAGTCCAGCAACCTTCGAATCGACCTGTGACCGGAGAGAAGCTGTACAACGTCGAATCCGGGATCATCACCACCTGGTTGAAGAACGTCGGTGATGACCTCACCGAGCCCTTCCCCTACCGGCCGGAACTCGTTGGTCAGCCGCAGCCGGAGGCCGTCCTCGGCAAGGGCTCCGGTATCGATTCAGTTGCCATCTGGCTCGGCAAGAACGGGATCAACGACGCAGAGACGACTCAGATCGAGACGATCCTCGCTGAAGTCAAGGGCAAGTCGCTCGCCAAGAAAGGGCTTCTCACCAACGACGAATTCCTCGAGATCGTCGGAGAGGTACTGCCGGGCCGGACCGGCTAGGCAATCCGAAGGAGGCGGACGGATCGGACCGGGTTGCTCCGCGCGGTCGGAGCGACCCGCTATTCCAACCCCAGGATATCGGCCGTCGACTCACCGGCCCGGATGCGATCCATCCATTCCCGTTCCGCGCTGATCACGCGCGCAACCGCGGCGAGCGCCGCCTCGGCCTGGAGCGCGGGTACGACCGTGACGCCGTCGGCATCACCTACGACGACATCGCCGGGGTTGACCACTACCCCACCACACTGGATCGGCACCCCATGCGCGCCCCGGAAACCCTTGTGAGGGCCCGCCGGGCAGGTCGCCCTGGCGTACACCGAAAGACCGGTGGCTGCAACCTCGTCGATGTCTCGGACGGCACCGTCGATGACCACGCCGACAATTCCGCGGGCCATCGCAGCCGCCGTCATGACGGCTCCCCACACGGCCCGGGCTGTCCCACCCTGGGCGTCGACGACCAGCACCGAGCCGGGTTGGGCGTGCACCAGTGCCCGGTGAATAGTCGACGAATCGCCGGTGCCGGTCACAACGGTGTGGGCCGGGCCGGCCATCCGCCGCCCACTCAAGCGGCGGATACCGCCGTCCATCGCTCCTACTCGACCGATGACGTCGGATAGGTTGGCGGCTGCTATCGAATCCCAGGCCTCTGCGTCGAAAGCGGCCGTTGCCGTCACGCTTTGCCCTGGTTGCGGACAACAGCACCGAGACACGACACGTCGAGCTCGCCGAATCCCAGCTCGAGGCCCGATCGGGTCAGGCTGCGCACCGCTTCCATGACGCCTCCGGAACCAAACTCCTCGCCGACCAGTTCCATGTCTTTCGCAGCCTGCCGGAGCGAGAAGCCTCCCGCCGGCGCCTCACCGGTTATGGATTCAGCCCGGGCTGCCGCCAACGGAGAAATCCGCTCGATGACCGAGGCAAAGGTTGTGATATCGAGTTCGGGATCTGCTTCGCGGAGCCACGACAGACTCTCGGAAGCAGCCGCGATCACAGCTACGAGAAACCCGTTCACTCCGAGCTTGGCTACCGACCCGCTCCCGACCGGTCCGAACACCACGGTTCGTTTGGAGATTGCGTCGAACAGACTCTGGAAGCGGTCGAACAGGGCCTGGTCGCCGCCGCCGAGAACCGTCAGTTGGGCGGATTCGGCCGGTTTCACCGAGCCACTGACCGGTGCGTCGAGGAAACCAAACCCTGCTGCTGCGACTCGTGCTCCGATACGCTCGGCGGCGGCCGGTCCGACGGTGGATGATTGGATGAGCACCGATCCCGGCTTGGCCCCATCGGCCCAGCCGTTCTCGCCAAACACGACTTCTTCGACCGCATCGGCGGCCGAGACCATGACGAAGGCGACTTCCGTTTGCTCGCCGACGGCCCGTGGAGAGCCGGCCGATTCGACTCCCTCGGGCGCCTCGAGCGGTGAGCGATTCCAGGCGACCACCCGGTGTCCTGCTCGTGCGAGGTTTGAAGCCATAGGTCGTCCCATGGCGCCCAATCCCATGAATCCTACGTCCATCGCGGCACTCCTTCCCGGCGGATTACTTGGCGGGTGCGACGACCCGATTGCGGAGCTTACCTAGCCCCTCCACTTCACACTCCACAACGTCCCCGGGTTGGAGGAAACGGGGCGGATCCATGACGAACCCCACTCCGTGTGGGGTTCCGGTCAGCAACACGTCACCGGGCTCCAAGGTCATTCCCCTGGCAAGGAAGTGAATGAGGTGGTCGAGCGGGAACAGCATCTCGCCCGTCGTGGAGTCCTGCCGTACTTCCCCGTTGACCAGCGTCTTGATCCCGAGTGCCTGCGGATCGGGTACCTCGTCGGCGGTGGTGATCCACGGCCCGATCGGACAGTAGGTATCGAAGCTCTTGGACCGGACCAACTGGCCGTCGGACTTCATGCAGTCGCGGGCGGTGACGTCGTTGGCAACGGTGTAGCCGAAGACGGCATCGAGTGCTTCGCTCTTGGAGACGCCTTTGGTACGGCGCCCGATAATGGCGGTGAGTTCGGTCTCGTAGTCGGCCATTGAGGTCATGGCTGCATCAACGATGATGTCGTCCTCGGGCCCTGTCAGCGACGTATTCGCTTTCATGAACAGGATCGGGTTCACCGGCGCGTTCGAGTTGGTTTCACGAATGTGGTCCGAGTAGTTGAGACCTATCGCCATCAGCTTGCCGGGGGCGACCACCGGGGCGAGGAACGTCGGATCCACGACGCCTCCACCCAAAGCCTCGACGTCCAGGGCGGCCAGCGCATCAGCGGCCTCGGTCAGCTCCGGCGTGGTCGTTACGTCGATGCCAAGCGGCCGCAGATCGATCCACGACCCGTCTCCAACCTGCACCACATAGGCGGGGCCGGACGGCCCGGCAATTCGAGCGATTCTCATGTGTCTTCCTTTCGGTTCAGCCCGTGCCCTGGATCTCGAAGATCTCAGACTTGTGCCAGAACAACAGCTTCCTCTCAGTCCAGGCCACCAGGCCGAACAGAAGGAGGCCGATGACGCCGAGGTAGACGATCAGCGCGAAGACCCGATCGATCCGCAGCGTTTGGGCGCTAAACCTGATCAGCTCACCCAATCCATGGCCTCCGCCGAGATACTCGCCGACCACTGCCCCGACTACCGAGAACACCGCCGCCGTCTTGAGTCCGGCGAAGATGAACGGCAGAGCGGAAGGCAGTTTCAACTTGCGCAGCGTCTGCCACCTAGAGGACTCCATCGATTGGAACAGCATCTGAGTTTCCGCGTCGACTGCCGCCAAACCGGCTGCCGTGTCGACAATCACCGGGAAGAAAGCGATGAACGCCGCCATCACGATTTTCGAATTGACGCCGAACCCAAACCAGGCCACAAAGACCGGGGCGAACGCGACCTTTGGGAGTGCATTGAATGAAACCAGGTAGGGCATGACCGCTCTCCGCCCCAACCGGGTTTCACCGACCACCACCCCGAGCAAGAAGCCAAGGACCGCGGCCGAGATGAAGCCCCAAATCACTTCCTGGGTGGTGATCCAAAGACCCTCCGCAATATGCCCGCCGGTAACGATGTTCTTGGTCGTATCCCACAGCTCTTCGAACGTTTCCGCCGGACCCGGAAGAAGAATCCGGGAGACGAACTCGAGTTCGGCGATCAGCCACCAGACACCAAGCATCGATACCCCGAGAACAAAGATCGAGACCGGTTGTGGAACCCGGTCGATCCACTTGCCCGAATACCAAAGCTCCTCCGCGTCTGACATCGCGCTGGGAACACCATGGGTTTCAGTCTTCTGTGTCATGCCAAGCCTCCGCCGTCGATTCCCATGTCGAGACTCTCTCGCACACGATGTACGAGCGCCCCAAACTCGGGAGTAGTCATCATGTCGAGGTTCCGGGGGCGAGGAAGATCAACATCCACCACGGTGGCAATCCGGCCGGGCCGGGCCGACATCACGAACACCTGGTCGGCCAAGAAGACGGCCTCTGGAATTGCGTGGGTCACCATGAAGGAGGTGGCATCGCGTTCTCTGCAAATGCGCTGTAGCTCGACGTTCATGTACTCACGGGTCAGCTCGTCTAGTGCACCAAATGGTTCATCGAGCAGCAGAATCGCTGGTCCGGTGACCAGCATCCGACAAATGGCAACCCTCTGCGCCATCCCTCCGGATAGCTCGAAAGGACGGACATCGTGGAATCCATTCAGCCCCACCAACTCGAGCAACTGCATGCCGACGTCCGACTGCTTCTTCGCGGCAGCAGAGCCGGATCTGATCTCAATGGGGAGCAGCACATTCTCCAACGCGGTTCGCCACGGCAATAGCGTCGGCTGCTGGAACATGATTCCGATATCCTGCCTCGGGCCGGTGACCGGTTTGCCGCTGAGCAATATCTCACCCGACGTGGCCGGGATCAGGCCGGCCAGTATCTTCAAGAGTGTGGACTTCCCGCATCCGCTTGGCCCGATGACACTGGTGAAGGTGCCATGCCGCAGCGTCATATCGACATTGTCGAGAGCCTTCAGGCCACGCTTGTGAAAGGTCTTGTTGAGGTTCGTGACTCTCACGACCTCGTCGTTGATCGGGCGGGACTGCTGCCCCGCCCGATCAACCGAATCGGTTGATTCGATCACTTTGAATCAGCTACCGGCGTTGGCGTGAGCCTTCTCGACGTACTCATTCGTGAACGCGACGCCCGTGTCGGGCAGCTCGTCCAGCGTCCCGTCGTCGACGAGGCTCTGGCCCCAGTCTGCCCAGGCCTGTGGATCGTAGGTGCCCCATGGCAACCCACCGAGCGGCTTGCTGACGACGAGCGTCAGATCCAGCAGAGCCCGTGCGAGCTCAGGATCGGTCGCCTCTTCCGGGTTCATCTGCGCGCAGTCTGCCTCGGCGGCATCCGGGTTTCCCTCTGCAAAGAGGGCGCCCTTGACCAACCCGTTGACGAAGCCCTGCACCAAATCCGGATCGGAATCGATCAGTGATTGGGTCGTGGCATATCCGTTTCCGAACACCGTCTTGTACTCGGGAGGAGTGATCTCCAGCAACGGCAATCCGCGGGCTTCGATGATCGCCATGTCCGGCACGGCAGCTGCATAGGCTTCGATCTCGCCCCGCTCGAAGGCTGCGGTGGCGGGGCCACCGTCACCGACGGGCAGGAACTCGTAGTCGACGCCCTCTTCCAGGCCGGCCTCATTGAGAATCGGACGTACGAAGGTCACTTCGGATCCTTCTGCGGTTCCGACACCGATAACGGTCGGTCCATCGGTGCCCTTCAAGTCCGCAGGGACCTTGTAGTCGGAGTCTTCTAGCACCACCAGCCCGAATAGGGCCTGGGCAAAGCCGTTGTAGATGGCAACGGGATCTTCACCTGCCGCCCGGGCTCCCAGCAACGGACCTGGGCCGGGAATGCCGAACTCGGCTTGACCGGCAGCCATCGCTTGTAGAACGGCTCCGGAGCCGTCGACGGCTTCGAACGAGGCGTCAATGCCCTCTTCCTCGAGGAATCCCTGATAGATGGCAGAACACAGCTGGAACCAGATGACAGCGGACGGGTTCGGAGCCAGAACAACGACCTCAGTCATCTCCATGGGTCCGGCTGTGGTAGCTGTAGCAGCTCCGGCGGTAGTAGTCGTGTCTTCCGTTCCCCCGCATGCGGCCACCACCAGAACCAATACGATGAGCAGAACGGTTAGTGAACGCTTGCGAAACATCCTTACCTCCAAGTTAGGCCTTCGCCATGGGCTTCCCGTTTGGACAGTCGCAGATTGTTCATCTGCTCCGCCATGCAGAACATCCTACATCATATGCGATGTAGGATGTCGAGATAGTGAGGCTAGTGACTTTCGGGTTCGAAGGAGAGATTGCAGTCGGTGGCATCGAAGGAGACGAGATCGTGGATCTCAGTTCCGGAGGGCTCGGGTCGGCCGATATGGTCGACGTGATCGCCGATTGGTCGGTCGACTCTGCGATGCAGGCGCTACGGGAAGGCCCGCGCGTGCCTCTCTCCGCGGTCCGACTGCTCGCCCCGCTACGCATGCGCAAGAACGTCATCGCGGTCGGCCGGAACTACCGGGACCATGCAAAGGAATTCTCTGATTCAGGCTTCGACGCCTCCGAAAAACAGATGATTCCCGACAACCCGGTGGTGTTCACCAAAGCTCCGACGTCGGTGATCGGTCCCGACGAACCGATCATCCTCGCCAACGACCCGACCGGCTCCACCGACTACGAGGGTGAGATGGCTGTGGTCATCGGTCGCCAAGCGAAGAACGTGAGTCGACAGGACGCCCTCTCTCACGTGTTCGGCTGGACGATCGTCAACGACGTCACAGCTCGTGATCTCCAGAAACGGCACGTCCAGTGGTTCATCGGAAAGAGCCCCGACACGTTCTGCCCGATGGGACCATGCATCACCACCCGGGACGAACTACCGGACATCACCTCATCGTGGATGCGTACCCATGTCAACGGCGAACTCCGCCAGGAAGCGCCCATCTCGGCGTTGATCTTCGATACCGAATCTCTCATCGTCACGCTGTCACAGGTGATGACGCTAGAGCCCGGCGATGTCATCGCCACGGGAACCGGCCTCGGCGTCGGGATCGGATTCGACCCACCGCGCTACCTGGTGAAGGGCGACGTCGTCGAGATCTCCATCGACGGGATCGGTACATTGCGCAATCCAGTGGAGTAGTCCCCCTCGTGCCGCGCCGCATCGAACGTGCAAGCCCCACAACGCATAGGGTGGATGCCATCCGAACTACTGAGAGGTTTTGATCATGGGACGATTCGCCATCAAGACTCCCCCGCAGCATGTGAGCTGGGACGACACGCTGGCGGTGTGGAAGGAAGCCGACCAGATCGACCTGTTCGAGTCGGCCTGGGTATTCGACCACCTCTACCCCATCGCCGGCGACCCGCACGGACCCGTTCTCGAAGCATGGGTCACGCTCACCGCGCTCGCCCGCGCCACATCCCGGATCCGGGTAGGAACGATGGTGCACGGCATGCACTTCCGGCATCCGGCAGTGACGGCGAAGATGGCTGCGACTCTGGACATCGTGTCCGGCGGTCGCCTGAACCTCGGGCTCGGAGCCGGTTGGTTTCAAACCGAGGTCGAGGCCTACGGTCTCGAGTTGGGAACCATCAAAGAGCGGATGGATCGATTCGAAGAGGGGGTGGAGGTCATCGCTCGTCTGTTGTCGGAGCCGTCCCTCGACTTCGCCGGTGAGTACTACACCTTCACCGATGCCCACTGCGAACCGAAAGGCCCGCAGCGACCTCGCCTCCCGATCGCCATCGGTGGCGGCGGCGAAAGGCGCACCCTGAAGATCGTTGCTCGATGGGCCGACATCTGGGATGCCCTGAGGATCGAACCCGACGCCTGGAACCACAAGAACGAAGTGCTGCTCTCACACTGCGAGGCAGTCGGACGCAATGCAAACGAGATCACGCGCAGCGCTCACGTGTTCACTCCCGCCGATGCCGACCCGAAGGCCCTGGCCGCCGAGGCGGCTCAATTGTTCGAGACCGGACTCGACATGGCGGTGTTCAGCTTGCGGGCGCCGTTCAACCCAGGAATGGTTCAGCCCCTGGCCGAGGCATTGCAGGAGATCTGAACGCAGACGGCGTCGCCGATCGGCGGGCCGGAGTCAGGGACGTACCGGAGTCAGGATCGGGCTCGACGTCGAAGCTCGGCGAACGCCTCTATGCCTGCTTCGCTCTTCGCCCACGACACGAAATCGGGGCGGCCCCGCGACCGGAAGTAGACATTGCTAAAGATGTCTGCCCATTCGGCCACCGGACGGAGGCTGGCTGCCATTGTGTCGTCGTACCGGTCCCAGTTGCGAGCGTGGTCTTCCGACCGGAAGAGGTTCATGTTCGCTCACCTAAATGGTCGCGTGGCCGGATCTCCGCCGATCTCAGAACTCGTGTAGCCGACCATTGCCTCAGGCTCGATGGTGGTGATGGATTCATCGATCATCTCCAAGACCATCGGTTCGCCGCAGCACAAACAGGGCGCATCGATCCTCACCGTCTGGCCCGGGACCAGCCACCGGATGGCCAGGGCCTCGAGCCCACATTGAGCGAACCAGCGTTGATCACCATCGATCGTCACCCAGTACTGCGTTGGTTGAAGGTTGAAGGGCGGGAACGACGCCAGGAGATCGGTTCCAGGATGCACCCAGCCCGGAGTCAATCTCACCAGCTCGTGGACCATCGATCTCGCCTCCTCCAGCGATATGCCGAGCGAAGCGGCCAGTTCGGTGTAGTGGGGCGCCCGACCTGTTGCGACGCACCGGCGCAGCACTTCGGCGTAACCCTGATCCAACAGATCGGATCCGGACATGGGAACTCCATTCGTCACCAAGCATCGTAGGGCATCACCGGGACCGAACTCGGAGCATTCCCTCATCAAATGAACCCGCACCGAGGTGCAGGTTCATTCGGATCTGAAGGGTCCTCGACCCGGGATCTCCTACAGATTGTACGCCCGGAGCATCGACGACTCGGCCAGGGAATGCCACTCCTGAACAGCGTCGCGGAACTCACGCCACGGTGCAAGGATCGCGGCAAAGGCGGCATCGCTCGCTGCCACGTCGTCCAGGACCGTCTCGAAGTCGGTCTTGAAGGCGGTCAGGACATCCTCGGGAAACTTCCTGATCTCCGCCACCTCCTTGACCTGGGCTAACGCCTCCGAGTTGAGCGTCGCCGGGTACATCGCTTTTCGGCACGTCAGGAGCGAACTGGCGGGCAAAGGATACGGCCCCAGAGTCTTCGACTTCGGCAGTTGGATCTGGGTCGGGGTGTGTGGTTTTGGAACCGTCACGATGCTTCTGATCGGCCTCGGGATCATTGGCTAGCAGCCCGGCGATGCTGTCCGATGAGGCGGCCGCTGCCGCCCTTGACGTATCCATCCGAACACCACGCCGGTGTGGTGACCTTCGATCCTGCTTCGTAGTTCTCATCAAAGTCCACGACCACGCGATCCGCCTCAACGTGTTTGGGGCAAGATGAGCCACGGAGCCTGGTGGCCCGATGCGGTGACCGTCAACGCCGGGAGTCGGGGTTTCGATGTCCGGTCTATTCGGATGCCGCTATGTATTCGTCGACGTGGTCAAGCATGAAGAGGGCGCACTCAACGGTGGGGAGCTCTAAGACGTCGGTACCACAAGAAGCTTCGAGAGCGTCAGCCAGGGTGGTTGCAGCCCAATCGAAGAAATCGTCGTAAAGAAGCTCCGATTCCAGGGTGAACGTCAATCCGCGTCGATAGCCGACATTGGCACGGCTGATTCTGACCTCTCCGCGGAAGTTGGGGCCTCCTACAAAACTATGGATGAGACCCGACTCCACCACGAGTCGCCCACTCCCAGAGATCTCGGCACCGAGCGCGTCGAGGTAGGTGTCGGACTGGGTCACTTCGCAGTCCACCATGACAGATTCGCCCACGACCTCTTGTTCGCACGTGCCGACGGAGAGTGCGACGTTGAGTGTGTTGAAGAAGTCGTAGTTTGCCCAGAACTCGTCGCGGGCGTCTGGAGAGAACCAGGTGCCACCTTCCTTGGCAGCACCGAACGCGGCATCGACCGCAATGAGGCTCTCCACTCGCTTCCGATCCCCCGCCGTCACGGCGGCGTAAAACTCACGAACGACAGCGTCAGGCTGCGGCGGGGGGTCTTTCACAATCGGTTCGAACCTGGGCAGGCTGGGATCGGGAGCCGACGGCTCGAGGAAGCCGGTGACTCTACCCTCTCCTGTGGCCATGATGACCGCCCCTTCGGTAAAGGCGGCAGTGGCGATTCCTGTTCCCACTCCGAGGCGGTGAAGTTCGCTGCCACTTTGTGCGTCGATGGCTACCAGAGTTCCGTCTGGCAACGAAACGTAAACAGTGTTGTCGGCGAGCCATAGTCCGGTCGGAGTGACAGCTAGATCGACGTTCCAAAGATCGCGGCCGAGATCGTGAGAAAGCCTGCGGAGCGTGTGACCAGTGTCGACGAGAAACACCCCGAGGTCAGATACGACCGGCACCATCTCGACCGTGTAATCGGATCGCGCCATGCCAGAGCCAGGAACCATCGCATAAAGAGCGCCTTCGCCGTCGGCCCCATAAGTCGCCGCATCGGTTCGCACCCCGCTCGCCGTCCGAGTAATCAGTTCAACACCGACGAGTCCAACCACCCGGGCGTCATACGACTCAGCGAGGGTACCCACAGAGAGGTCGTAGCTCCCAACCAGATCCAAGCTAGCCGCATCGAGCCGTGTGAGCGTTCGAGTATCCCCAACCAGAACTTCACTCCCGATGACAACGGGACCAGACTGTGGTGGCAACCAGAGGAATGTATGCGAGCTTGCTGCTGCGGGTCGGTGGCAGGGGCCGTCCGGGATGGGGTCGGTGGGAACCCGACGCACAGTGCCGTCCGAACGCACGGTGAAGTAGACGGAACCGTCGGCCACCGCGACACCCTGCACCTGATCCCGGAAACTGAACCCGCACCCATCGATCAGTTCGCCGTCTGCCGGATCGAGCAGGGACACCCCCTCCGCCGTTGCGTAGTAGACGACCCCACCGTCGGCGAACACGCCAAGTTGGGCAGGTCGTGCGGCTTTGTGTCTCCACAGTTCGTCGCCGGAAGTTACGGCAACGCCACGCACCAGACCGTCACCTGTTGCGATGACAGCCAGACCGTCCATAGTCGCCATTCCGACGACCGGCGCGTCCAGGGTGAGTGACCACAGTTCTTCCACGGTGGTATCGGCAACGTCATCCACCACCGCAACAGTGCTGGTCGAAGCAGCTACCGTCGTCGTGACAGTGGTGTTGTCGCCGGTCAACATCCCACTGAGCCACACCACCCCAACCGACAACCCGACTACCACAAACCCGATGGCAGCCAACACGCTCGAACGGAAAAGCCCCCTTGCAGTGGGCGCACCAGGTCCTGAACGCCCGACCGACGGAACGGCGACCTTTCCCTTGCCATCCAGCTTGCCGACTTCGGGAATCACCAACCCATCGGACGCCACCGCAAAAATGCCGAATGGTCGGACAACGTTCTCAAGGTGGAATTCCCCGAGTTCGACGAAATCAAACTGCGGCTGGTTCTTCACCTGATCGTGCAGCGAGTCCGAAACCAGAACAGCCCCAGCCGCCCCAAACGACTCAATCCGTGACGCAATATTGACCGCGTCACCGATAACGCCGCCTGGTTCGATGATCACGTCCCCTAGATGTATGCCGATCCGCACCGGAACCACAAGCGGTCGGCTCAGTTCCTTCTGGATTGCTACAGCGCACCGGACGGCGTCAACCGCATTGTGGAAGATGCTGAGCGCACCATCCCCGTAATGCTGGACAACCTCCCCGCCGAACCTCTCGTGACATGCCTCAAGGACAGTCCTGTATCGGGTCCGCTTCTCGATGGCGAGTTGCTCGTTCGCCTGCATCAACGCGGTGAACCCCACCATGTCGGCGAACATGACCGCCGCCAACTCCCGGCCAGGCAGGTGGTCCATTGGTAGTCAGGGGCGCGGTGCCGTTGACGGCCCGGTTCCCCATCCCCCTTTCAATCCGTACGTGCGGTTTTCCCGCATACGGCATACCGATGATCTTCTTGACATGGTTACGCAGCTTTCGGGTATCGGATAGTGCCACTGAGCTTGTGCAGACCCTGATCGTAGAACCAGGCCGGTGTCCATCGGTCAGCTTGCCCAGCGCGAAGATTGCGGCCCCGCTTCTTGATCAGTAGCCGTTTGAGCCGCCACACTACGTGCCGGTCGAGCTGAACGAACTTGTCGGCTGCGTTCCCGGTCCGGAAGTAGTTGCCCCATCCCCGCAGGAACAGGCTCAATTCCCTGATCACCTCAGGGAGGTCTATCCCGACCCGGCTTCGACTGGTGAGGGCTTTGATCCGTGCCCGGGCTCGTTTCATAGACCGCACAGAGGGCCAGCGATGCAAGTAGTAGCGGATAATGCCGCGCTGCTCCCAAAGCCGACCGGACATACGGGCCCGAAAGTGACACCCGAGGAAATCGAAACCCTCGCGGCCTTCCCGGAGATCGACCACACGGGTCTTGTCCGGGTGCAGTTCCAAACCGAGTTCACCCAAGATGGCGGTCGCCCGCTCCTGAGCGTCTTCAGCCTGACTGCCAGACGAGCACAACACCACAAAGTCGTCCGCGTAACGGACAAGCTCACCGGTGCCGGACTCGGCCCAAGCCTTGTCGAACGCATGCAAGAAAATGTTGGCCAATAACGGGGAAACCACCCCGCCCTGGGGAGTGCCCGTGACCGTCTCCGACACCACCCCATCAGTCAACACCCCCACCCGCAGCCATCCCCGCACCAACTTGAGCACCCGCCGGTCCGACACCCGAGCCTCAACAAGACCCATAAGCCGATCATGATCGATACTGCCGAAGAAGTCCCGAATGTCGGTCTCGAAGACAAACTGTCGCCCTCGAGGAAACGCCACGGCCCAGGTGCGGCCCAAGCTCCACCGTGTCACCACCTGGTCGTACAATCCAGATCATGGCTACAACTCGAAGCGCAGGCGTGGGCCCGATGACCCGACCGGTCGCCGTTCCCGATGACGTCGACAACCCGACGATCTCAAAGGCAGCCGGTTGGGTCGCCCTTCCCCCACACATCCGTTGGACCGGGCGTACCGACTACAACCTTTCTGATCGGCGGGATCGGATCAGCGCCTACGAGCAGGTCTTGACCGAAGGAACGGCCGACGACGTCCGCTACTTCATCGACGTCGACCAATTGGTCGATCTGTGGAACGAGTTGGTGCTCTCGCCGCACGTACGTGCCGTCTGGGACGTGTGGCTCCGCCGGCGCGGTCGGCTGGCCTAGCGGATGCTCAGCCCGCTCCAGGAGAGGCTCAGGCGGCTCGTCGCAGGCCTCACAGAGGCTGGAGACTGTTGCGTTAGCCGGCGGCGCTGCCTTGATCGTGCGGGGCATCGTGGACCGCCCGACACGGGATCTGGACTTCTTCGCCACCACCCCGGAGGAAGTCAACCGAGTGCTCCCTCCGCTCGAGGCCTTGCTGACCGAGGACGGCCTCGATGTAGGAAGAGTCCAGGTTGCAGACGGGTTCGCTCGCTTGCTCGTTTCCTTCGGGGCTGAGACCACTCTGGTCGACCTTGCCTGGGATGCCCGACGCTTCCCAACCGAACGGACCGAGGCAGGAGCAATTCTCTCGGATGAGGAGCTCGCTGCAGACAAGCTGCTGGCTCTCTTCGGTAGGGCCGCTGCTCGTGATTTCGTGGATGTAGCGGCCCTCGTATCCCGCTATGAGCTTGAACACCTGTGCACTCTGGCCGCAGAGAAGGATCCCGGTTTCGATCGAACGGTCCTAGCGGACATGCTCCGCAGGCTCGATCGTCTGCCACGAGCCGATTTCGATGTCGACGACGCCGAGTTCGCTCGCCTCCGAGCCTTAGTCGTCGGCTGGCGCCACCAGCTGGAGATTCAAGGTCCTGGTCGAGATGCCGGAAAAGGCACGGAGCCGGGACTCGAACTCTGATGCTGTACGCCTCGCTCTCATCCCCATGGACTCGATGTCATCTCGGTGTCATAACCCCGCCACCCTTCCCGCAGAGTGTCAGCGACCCTGTCAGGAACCCTCCAACTGGCTCACCATGGGCGATGCCAACCAATCGGCTTATTGCAGCCGCAGCGGAGTCCGCCACCTCGCCGGACATACCTCAGGCGACCTGAGCATCGCGGGAAACCCACCGTCGTGATGGCCGTGAGTCCCACCGCACACAGTTGCATCATCTGGGTGCGAGGTTTACTGGTATACCGCTCGCAACTTTGTTGCAGATGCGTGTGGAATTGAGAGGGGTGGATCGGTAAGCGGTGCTGGCCGGTTGGGGGTGGAATCCCGGTCGGTTCTTGGATGTGGTTATTTTCTTTTGTCGCTCGGGCAGTCGCCTACTGCCGAATCTCCTGCGTGGGAAGCCAAACTGGCCTTCAATCGTCTGAGCCGGGGCGCCGAGAACGGCGTGGCCGTCCACGACCTGCACCGATTCCGATAGCGGCCGCGATGCGTGACGACCCCCCGACGATCGATCCGCACTCCGGTGCACCGGTATCGAACACTTCCGGAAACGGGCGGGCTGGCGGCCTTGATCGAGTCCTCAATAGAGTTGATCCTTGCCGACCACTCAGACTATAATTATGGTCATGTCTAAGGTCTTGCCGCTTTCGGAAGTCAAAGCCAAACTCTCCGAGGTTGTCGACCAGATCGTCGCTACCCATGAGCGAGTGACGGTGACTCGCAACGGCCGCCCAGTGGCCGTGCTGGTCAGCACCGATGATCTCGATGCCATCGAAGAGACCGTGGCGATCCTGTCCGACCCGGCCGCCGTTCGCGACATCGAGCACGGCAGAGCCGCCATCGAAGCCGGCGATGTGATCTCCAAGGACGAAGTCGAAGCCATGCGCGATCGGCTCCGTGCCCGCACAGGGTGAAGGAGCCGCCCTGGGATCTGGTCGTTGCCGGACCCACTCAGCGAACGATTGACCGACTCCCCGAAAAGATCGCAGTAGCCGTCCTCGACTTCATGCTGGGTCCCCTTCTCGACAATCCATACCGTGTCGGTAAAGCGTTGCGTGGTGAACTGACCGGACTTCACTCCGCACGAGTCGGCACATATCGGGTCGTCTACGAGATCCATGAAGCAGACCACATGCTGCGAGTGGTCTATGTCGATCATCGCGCCGACGTCTACCGACCCCGCTGACCCGCTCCTCGAGCAGTCGATCCAGGACTATCGGGCCCGAGGGGTCACATGGCGCGAGATTGGGGCGGATCGGGGCGAACCCACGACCGCTTGCTTCAGGACGACCCGGTAGGTGCCCAGGGAAGCGACGGAGGCGCGTCACCTTCGGGCGTTTAACCCTTCCAGTACGACCGGCTTCTCACCCTCCTGAGCCGGCTCTTCGGTTCAGCCATGCCTGGACCCTGCTTTGAGCAAAGGCGCCGATTCGCTCTTCACGCCCAGCCATCGGGCGAGTCGCTATCGTCGACACGTGGCAACGATCCTCCCAATCCCCGAGCTCGACCTGGCCCGAGTCCGACATTTCTGCGCCGCTCGGATCCCCGAGCATATCCGCGATCGGGTGCGACTCGACGCAGATGTCCGCGGCCATTCGATCACCATCATGGAGTGCCGGCCCCTCTGGTCGGATCCGGATGCCGAATGGACCCGAATGAAGATCGCCCAACTCCGTTTCAACAACTCCGATCTTTCATGGACCCTCTATTGGGCCGATCGCAATCAGCGGTGGCACCGCTACTGGGATCTCGATCCCTCCGAAAACATCAGCACCCTGCTCGACGAGATCGACGAAGATCCCACCTGTATCTTCTTCGGCTGACGCCTTTCCGGGTCTGAACTCACCACGGACAGTGATCGGCGCGATTCTCGACGCCGCACTCGTAGGTGAGGATATGGGGGTCGGGTTGGCCGGGTCAGGGGAGGATGGCGTCGAGGATGCGTTCTGCCGACACCTCGCCGAAAACGGTGATGACGAACACGATGGTGGGGATGAGCAATCCCGCCGCGGTTCGGACCGCGGTGTGGGTGGCGGTGGAAGAGGTGGGAGCGTCCCGGATCTCGTGGTGAAGAAAGAGCAGATCCCGGAGTTGCTCTGATTCCTCGGGTGACAGGTCGACCATACGTGGTTCGAACGTGTCGATGCGGGACCGGAACAAGGCCAGACGCTGTTGGCGGCTCCGCTCGACGATCTTGCGGACGCTGGCCCGGTTGCCGAAGGCCAAACCGATGGTGGTGAGGTAACCGATCACCACGAACCCCACCGCCAGGGGTAGCACCAGCGGCGAGTCCCACCCCACCAGCACCACCGCCAGCACCAACCAGGCGGTGATCCACAACCCAGCTGCGAACCCTTGGTTGGTCGTCTTCCGCGTCACCTTGTGGACCTCGGGCGAGTCGGCCGGGCTCGGCCAGAAGAGGTGGTGGTCGTATCTGGCTTCTCGAGCCATGAACACCCTTTGGAAGACTTCCCCGTAGTAGACGGTATTCACCCCGAAGTCAAAGAGCAGCCAGGCCAACAAAACGACGCTCCCCGCCGGAAGCTCGCCCAGGGCGGCCGGAGTGAACAGTGCGCAGGCCAGAATCATCATGGCTGCTACCGCCACGCCCGCCACCACGACTACCGGCAGGCTAATCCAGCGCCGGGTGAAGTCGGCCAGGTCTCGCAGGTCGGACTCCCTGACGATGGTGGGGAGCAGCGCTGTCCAGTTCTCCACGATCCGCTTGACCCTTGGCAGCAGCGGGCTTCCTGGGGGCGGATTCATCCACCCGAAGCTGCCTTCGAGAAAACCATAGAACGCGAGGATCACCGCCCACCGCCCCCAGGGAATCTCCGTCCACTGTCCGAACAGGACGGCGGCGAGAAGCGCAGGCAACAGCCTGATACCAGAACCGGTCAGCACCGCCACCATCGCCGCTCCCGGACTCTGCGGAGCCACTCCGAGCCGCCGCCGGATCAGCCCCGCCAGTCCTGAAACGAGGTCGACGACGTCTCCGCCGCCGCCGTACCACCTGCGGATGTCCTCCACGCAAGCCTCGAACGACTCGCTGCGCCCGGTCGGCTCCTCATGTCGAGCTTCGAGCCGGAGTAGAGACGGGTGTGGCTCCGCGCCCGCATCTGCCGCAGTACTTCCCAACACTTCAGGCGCGGAGTCGGTCATCTGCGCCCCCTTTCGACGCCTTCGGTGGCCTTGCCACGGATCACTTCTGCGAAACTCGCCGCGGCGCGCCCCCCTGACACAGTCGCAACTGAAGAACTAGCCCAACTCGTTCAATCCCACCAGAGGAGAAAGGCCCAACTTACCGCCCGATATCCGGCATATGTGGCAATCCCGGACGCATTGGCATTATGTGGAGCGCCACGCTCAGTGACGATACCCTCTTTGACCCCGAACCTGTCACTCCGGATCTGTACGATCCGATCATGGGCTATGTCGAACGACGCCCGGACCGTCCCCGGCTGTGGCGGGTGCGCTACCGAGACCCGACGGGGCGTGAGCGATCGAGGAGCTTCGTTCGGAGAACCGACGCCGATCGCTTCTTGCACAGCGTCGAGACGGACATGGCGCGCGGGGACTGGACCGACCCGCGCCTCGGGCGACTCACGTTGGGGGACTGGAGCACGAGCGTCGAAGCAGGGCGAGTCAATGTGGCTACTTCAACCCGGGACAATTACCGGTCCGTCCTCCGCAACCTGGTGCTGCCCACCTTCGGATCGGTTCCGGTCGGCGCCATTGAACCGGGAGCCATCCGGAAGTGGATCGCCGACCTTGTCGCCGACGGCTACTCCCCTTCCACAATTCGCCGGGCCTACACCTTGCTGCGAGAGGCCCTCGAACTGGCCGTTGGCGATCAGATGATCCCGCGCTCCCCCTGTCGGAACATCGCCCTCCCCAAGGCCGGCCGCACCGAGATGCGATTCCTGACCATCAACGAGGTCGAAGCGCTCGCTGATGCCATCCGGCCCCGCTACCGCGCCTTCGTCCTGACCGGCGCCTACACGGGCCTGCGTCCCGGCGAGTTGGCCGCTCTCCGCATCGACCGGCTCGATATCCTCCGCCGTCAGCTCCGGGTTAAGGAGCCGATCAAGACACCGGCTGCCCGCCGCACCGTGAGCTTCCCGCCGTTCTTGGCCGACGTGCTGGCCGCCCCACCTCTCGGCCTATCCGGGCAAGGACGGCTACGTGTTCACGGCACCCGAAGGAGGCCGGCTCGCGCCCAACCTTTTCCGGCGGCGGATGTGGTATCCGGCGGTTCGAGCCTCAGTGGGCGAACCGATGCGGCCCCACGACCTGCGCCACACCCAAGTGGCGTTGCTCATCGCCGCCGGAGAGGACCCCTATGTCATCTCGAAACGGCTCGGCCATGCCTCGATCCGTACCACCTACGACATCTACGGACACCTCTTCGAGGGACGCGACAGAGAGGCTGCCGACGCTCTTGAGGCGGCCCGGACCGAAGCTGTTGCGGCCCAGGTGCGGCCCAAGGGCGGCCCAGCCATCACCCAGCTTCACCCCTGAATAGGCGAAAACCCCTGTATTTACAGGGGTTTTCGGTGGTGGAGCTGAGGGGATTTGAACCCCTGACCCCTTGCATGCCATGCAAGTGCTCTGCCAAGCTGAGCTACAGCCCCGGATCGGATCGGTACTTTACCACCGGATCATCCCTCGCCGACTGCGGCAGGCTCCCACTCGAGACGCGGCGCATTGCCCCACAATCGCTCGAGATCGTAATGCCGACGGGGTTCCAGCTGGAAAAGGTGTACAACGACGTCGCCGAAATCGATCAACATCCAGAGGGCATCCTCTCGCCCTTCGGTCCGGAGCGGTCCATGGTCGGCAGCCTTCATCTGAACCGAAAGTTCATCGGCGAGGGTCAAGATCTGACGGCGGGAGTTACCGGTGGCGATCACGAAGACTTCTGTGATCTGAATGAGGTCCGAGACATCGAGCAACGTGATGTGTTCGGCCTTCTTATCGTCGAGGATGTCGGCAATCTGACGGGCGGTGCTGTAGCTATCGGTTTCGACTGTGATGGTGGTCACCCCTGAACGGCGAGATCTGATCCAACAATGATAGTGAGGTCCACCACTCCGCTGGGTTGCCGCTGTTCGAGAAAGACCTCGCCGGTACCGAGCAGCCGTTGGATCGCGACGGCAGCCGACTGGTGCTCGGATCCCTGCGCGATCAAACGACTGGTCTCGTAGTCCTGGCGATCAGCATTGTCGGTGAACACCACCCGGTAGCCGGCCTCGATCAGCACCCGGGCGACGGGCGCCGTCGTTCCAACCAGACCGTTACCGTTGAGGATCTCTATGCGCAGCCGGGGTTCATCCGCAAGTTGCAGATAGTCGAACGATTCGAGAACAAAGGCGGCTCCTTCTTCCGTAGAGACGGTGTAGCGCTCGGTACTCGGCCCTACTCCCACTACCCGGTTGGTGGGTACGGCGCTCACCAGCAGCGGGTCGGCAACCACCGCAGTTGACATCGCCTGATAGGCCACATCGGAGCTCTGTTCCACGCTTGCCAGCAGACCGTCGAGAACCACTCCATCTATCGCGGCGGCGGCGAATACCGCCTCCCACACCGCACTCTGTCTCACGAGCAACGCGAGTTGATCTCCGGTGCCCTGCTCGGAGAGCAGCCGCTTGAGATCCTCGGTGCTCCGCTCGGCGACTCCCTGTCCGTACGCGACGGTCTCGCCGCCTGCATCGGAGACGACCAGAGGCTTCGTCAGATCAACGCTGATCGGCCCGCCGACCGATGCGGCAAACGCGCCGACATCCGCTACCCCCACCGAGTCGATGCGAATTCCCAGCAAGTTGGCGATGGTGAGACGCAACAGGTCGGGCCCCCCGAACAGGACCGCATCGGCGAGATCACGCTCGCCGTAGCCGGGAAGAACAGCAGCCAGCGAAGGCGGGAACAGCACCAGCCGGGATTCCTCGACGGAGTGCGAAGCCACCAGCGCTATCGAGACAAGTGAACCACGCTCGTCGGTCAGACCCAGCAGCAACGAGGCGCCGGAATCTGGGGGGGCTTCTACATCGGGCGGACTGGCGTCCGGTGTGCGGTTCAACCAAGCAGCAACCCACACGGTTCCTACCACGATCGCGACGGCAGCAACCGTCGCCAGTACAATTCTGCGGCGAGCCAACCTCGCCGCCTCAGACCGGGCTTCACGCTCGATCTCCCGGGGTGAGGGTGCGGTTTGGCCGATATTCCCCGACCGTCGCCTCCGACCGTGTCTGGACCTAGCCATAAACGTGATGCTCCTGCACGTACTGCCACACCCGTTCGCGCACATAGAACCGGATGCTCAAGCCTTTGCGAGCCCGCTCGCGCACGTCGGTTGCGGAGAGGTCGAGCGGCGCCATATCGAGCCATTCGATGGGTTTGGGTACAGCATGCTCGACCTCGTGGCGTCCAACCCCTGGTCTGGGCGCAACGGCCAAGTCGACTCGCTCGAGGAGATCCCTCCACCGATGCCATGAGCGGATGCCGAGCGCAGCATCGGCCCCCAGGATCAGGACGATGTCCTCGCCGTCGAATGACTCTACCGTGTCGACCATGAAGCTCGACCCCTCCCTCCGGATTTCAATGTCGTCTGCCACGAAGTACGGAATATGCTCGACGCTGAGGCTGATCATCGCCAATCGATGCTCGGCGCCGGAAACGCCCGAGTCGGCCTTTTGCCATGGCGACCCGGCCGGGACGAAGGAGACGATGTCGAGCGCCAGTTGCCGGTAGGCGGCCTCGCCGGCGATTAGATGCGCTATGTGGGGCGGATCGAATGTTCCGCCTAGAATGCCCCTTTTCACTATCCGACAGGATAGGCGGACGATCGAGACCTTCGGGAGACGGGCACGAGTCGGAGGGCGGCGGCCGGATCGAGCAGCGAACACGAAAACAGTCGGTTCGGATCGACGTAGGTCCCGCCGACCCTCACGGAGAAATGGACGGCATCCGTCCCGTGGGCACGACCGGACAGACCGATGGCCGCACCGCGACGGATGCGCTCACCGACCTCGACCGAGACCGACGACAGATACGAGTAGCTGGACTTCACCCCGCCACCATGGTCGATCGTGATCGTCCGATTACCGGCCACGACGCCGGCAAAGGACACCGTCCCGGCTTGACCGGCGGTGACTGCCGTACCCGCAACCGCGTGGTAGTCGACACCCCAGTGGCCTGCATACCGGCCCACCGGCTCGAATCCTTGAACCACTGGACCGGGGACCGGCGGGTCCATGCCACCACAGCTTGCCGCAGCCGGGATGAGCAGGTTGATCGCCAGCAAGATGGCGGAGGCGAGATACAACGAACTCCTCTCCCCGCCCGCCGACCGCCACCGTCACTGTAAGACCATGTCGACGGCGGGTGAAGTGCCTCGTTCGCCTGTTCGACTATCCCGTCCCGCTGCCCCCTCTGCCTCGAAGACTCGGCATCTCCCCCGCTAACGCGAGGGAGAAACGCTCATGGATCGTAGGTTGTACTCCCCCACGTGCCGCGAGGGAGACACGCGTAGGGGGCCGACTCGATGCCGGTTGCTACTGATCCGCCATCGCCGAGAGCATGTCGACGACGCGGCTCGAGTATCCCCACTCGTTGTCGTACCACGACACAACCTTGACCAGATTTCCGCCCATGACCGAGGTCAGCTGGGAATCGAAGATACTGGAATGCGGATTCCCGATGATGTCGGAGGAGACGATGGGGTCTTCGGTGTATTCGAGGATGCCCTTCAGTTCTCCCTCGGCAGCAGCTTTGAAGGCGGCATTGATCTGTTCCTTCGTCACGTCGACTTTGAGTTCTGCGACAAAGTCGACGATCGAGCCATCTGCAACGGGAACCCGCATTGCCATGCCATCTAGCTTGCCCTCTAGATGCGGTAGAACCTTGCCGACGGCCCGCGCCGCCCCGGTGGTCGTCGGGATGATGTTGGCGGCCGCGTGACGGGCCCGACGAAGGTCCTTGTGCGGGCTGTCGGCAATGTTCTGGTCGTTTGTATAGGCGTGAATCGTGGTCATCAATCCACGCTCGATGCCGAACGCTTCGTCGAGTACTTTCACAAGCGGTGCCAGGCAGTTAGTCGTGCACGACGCGTTCGAGACCAGCTTGGCCTCGGCAGTCATCGTCTCGTCGTTGACCCCCATTACGACCGTGGCGTCGACCGGGTCTTTGGCGGGAACAGTAAGCAGTACCCGCTTGGCGCCGGCCGCCAGATGCTTCTCCAGTGACGGGCGATCGCGGAACACGCCGGTGGACTCGACTACCACGTCCACTCCGAGTTCGCTCCACGGGAGGGCGGCCGGGTCGCGCTCCATGAGCATCGCAACGGTCTGGCCGCCGGCCTTCATGACGCCGTCGCCAACTTCGATGTCTCCGGGAAACCGACCGAACACCGTGTCGTACTTGAGCAGATGGGCGAGCGTGTCGTCATCGGTCAGGTCATTGACGGCAACGACCTGGAGATCGGGGTCGTTTCGCTCGGCGATGATACGGAAGACTGCGCGTCCGATACGCCCGAAACCGTTGATGGCAACTTTCATGGATCCTCCTGGAAAACGATTGATCTGACGATAGAGCGCCGACGGCGACCCCCAACTACGCCAATTTACCCGGTACCCGCCGCCTGGCGAACCGGGGCCATACGCAAGGGCGGTTCGCAGTTGACCATAGGCAGCTGGCAGGGAAGAACCAGCAGAGAACTCAGGCGACGGGTTCTGAGAACCCGGGGCTTCCTACAGGCTGACGGCCGCCCGCGGGCGGGCCAGCAGGTTGAGAACTTCCTGGCGGAATTCGTTGGGCTGGAAGGGCTTTGTGACGAAGGCATCGGCACCGCCCTCATCAGCTCGCCTCCGGGACTCTTCTTCAGCGTGTGCTGTGAGCACTAGCACTGGAAGATTCTTGGTGCGGATGTCCGAGCGGAGCCTGTAGAGGACCTCCCACCCGTCCATTTCAGGAAGGCCGATATCGAGGACAAGGAGGTCGGGCTGATCTGTGATGGCTGCTTCGAGGCCCTGCGGCCCATCCTCCCTCATGATCACTTCCAGGCTGGCAGGGCGAAGACAGACTTCGATCAACCGGCGGATCACCGCCGAGTCCTCAACGACCAGCACCCGCTGTGTCACAACTGTCTCCTCAAGCACTCTGCTACCTGCTACTCAATCTCGTCGGCCGGGCCCGGCGATCGAAAAGTGGTCGCTTTCGCCCAACCTATGTGTCTGGTATCGACCCCTCAGACCCGTATCTTTACGCACAATCCTAACTATGCAAAGAAACCGCAGATTGACTAGTTGGTTCAGCGTCGCCAGAAACGTCCGGGACCGGGTTCGTGAGGCACCGGGCGGGCAACTCGACCCACAGGAGGCAGCGCAATCTGCTCGACAAATGCCTCGAGTTGGCGGAGGTTCCGCACCTCATACGCCCCGGTGCAATGGCGGGAATAGGCACCCATTACCGAATCCCCGGTGTCCCAGTATGCCTCCGGCTCAGGGTTGAGCCAGTACACGGCTCGTGAGACCTCAACCAGTTTGGGGAGGATTGAGCTGTTCACGTCCCGGTAGTTGTTGCGAGCGTCTCCGGTGAGGATGACCGTGGACCGGCGGGTCAGGCTGCCACCGAAACGGTCCCAGAACTGGTCCAACGATCGGCCGTAGTCGGAATGACCATCTACCCACACGACCTCGGCCTCCGTGGAGATCCGGTCGAGCGCCTGTGGGAAATCGGTTCCAACCTCCAGATATGAAGTGACCTCGTCGAGAGCATCGATGAAGGCAAACGATCGCACCTTCGAGAACTGACTCGACATCGCATACATGAACTGGAGAGTGAACCGGGCGAATGTAGCCATCGATCCGGAGATATCACACAACATGAAGATCTCCGGCTTGATCGGATGCGGCACGCGGAATTGGGGGTCGATCGGGACGCCGCCCGTCGCCAGTGATCGGCGCATCGTTCTCCGAAAGTCGAGTCGTCCCGACCGCCGCAGCCGGCGCTTGTGAGCCAAACGCGCCGCCAGCTTGCGGGTCAGCGGGTTGATGATTTGCTCGATTTGGGCCAGGTCGGCCCGGGAGGCATGCATCAGATCAACGTCTTCGAGCAAGGGCTTCCTGAGGGTCTTGGCCACAGCTTCTCGACCCCGGTCGGCTACCAACCGGCGCCGGATCTCGTCACGGATCTCCTCACGGAGTTGCTCGATCCGCTCCTCGTATTCTTCGCGGATGAGGCGCTCTTCGAGATCGGACTGGGCCTTGCCCTGTTCAGACTCCAGAAGTCGCTCGAGCAGGCCTTCGATCCCCAACCGCCGCTGCGTCCGGTAGAGGTAATACGTGCCGCCCACCGGTCGTCCAGGCTCAATGCCGGCGAACTCGTCGACCGCTCGCCTGACCAGGGCCCGGATCCCTGCGAGATCATCTGACAAAAGCGCCTGGAAGAGGGCTTCGAGCAACTCGTCGAGGTCTACCTCGCCTCCGGCACCCGGCCGGTCGGACTGCCCGGGCGGCTGCTGCGACGCGTCTGGACCGGACTTCTCGCCGGAAGATTCGGGTTCGGGTCGATGATGGGCGAAGTACACCTCGAACGCCGTGTCGAAGGCTTCGAGGTGACGAACGTTCTTGACCAGAGTGGTTTCGAGCGTTGCCTTGAACGCAGGCCGCTCGGCAAGATCCGTGAAACGGAGCGCTTCCGTGGCATCGATTGCTTCTACCATCGACACGGGAACGCCCGCTGCTCTCAGCTCCTGGATGAATCCGGTGAGGACGTCGAGCAGCATGAAGCTCAACCCACTCAGACTTCGAGGTCTTTGGCGACTCGCTCGATGTCAGTCTGGTACTTGAGCAGCACGTGGAGCGTATCGATGACATCCGAAGCTTCAACCTCGGCCACACCGAGCGCGATGAGGGTTCTCGCCCAGTCGATCGACTCAGATACCGATGGTGGCTTCTTCAGGTCGAAACTGCGCACACTCCGGACGATACGAGCCACTTGCTCCGCCAGATGCTCGGTCACCCCTTCAACCCGGGCCAGGAGGATCGCCTTCTCGCGCTCAACCGTCGGGTATCCGATGTGGAGGAACAGGCAACGGCGCTTGAGGGCCTCGGAGAGCTCCCGTGTGTTGTTCGACGTGAGCAACACAAGCGGTTGGGACTTCGCCCGCATCGTTCCGAGTTCAGGAATCGACACCTGGAATTCGGAAAGCACCTCGAGGAGGAGCGCCTCCGTCTCCACCTCAACCCGGTCGATCTCATCGATCAACAAGACCACCGGCTCATCGGTGGTGATCGCCTCGAGCAGCGGGCGGGTCAGCAGATAGTCCTCGCTGAAGATGTCGTCTTCGAGCTCACTCCAGTCCGATCCCTGGTCGGCTTGAATTCGAAGAAGTTGCTTCTTGTAGTTCCACTCGTAAAGGGCTTTCGATTCGTCCAGCCCCTCGTAACACTGCAAGCGGATCAACCGTCTCTCGTGGACAGCTGCCAGGGCTTTGGCGAGTTCGGTCTTGCCGACACCGGCCGGACCCTCGATCAGCACCGGTTTGCCCAGGCGTTCGGCGAGGAAGACAACCTGAGCAATACGATCGTCTGCCAGGTACTTCGCTTCGTCGAGTGCGACTTTGACATCACCCGGTGCGGCAAATGTGATCATGAACGGATCTGGCCTTCCCCATGCAACACGTACTTCTCTGTGGTGAGTGCCTCCAGGCCCATCGGGCCGCGAACATGCAGCTTCTGGGTAGAGATACCTATCTCGGCGCCGAAGCCGAACTCCTCGCCGTCGGTGAAACGCGTTGAAGCATTCACCATGACGACCGCGCTGTCGGTCTCACGCACGAATCGCTCGGAAGCCATCAGATCGCCTGTCACTATCGCCTCCGTGTGTCCGGTCGAGTACGCACGAATGTGATCGAGCGCGGCATCGAGCGACGGCACCACCTTGATCGCCATGACGAGATCAAGGAACTCGGTCGGCCAATCGTCCTCAGTTGCGGGTGCGATGCCCGGGAGAATGACCCGGGTTTCAGCATCACCGCGCAGTTCAACGCCCGCACTCAGCAATCGCTCTGCAATGACGGGCAGGAACTCGGCGGCGACGTCCCCGTGCACCAACAACTTCTCGGCTGCATTGCACACACCGGGTCGGTGTGTCTTGGCGTTGAACGCGATGTCAGCCGCCATCTCGAGGTCAGCCGAGGCATCAACATAGACGTGGCAATTCCCGGCCCCATCTATCACGAATGGCACGGTCGCCAGTTCTTCGATGGCAGAGATAAGGCCGGGACCGCCCCTCGGCACGAGAAGATCGATCCAATCCTTCGCCTGCATGAGCGCGGTGGCGCCCTCCCGGCTCGTGTCCTGCATGAGTTGGACGCCGTCGGCAGGCAGGCCGAGCCCCTCGAGGGCGGCCCGCAGGGCGTTGGCGATCGCGTTGTTCGACCGCAGTGTGTAAGACGAACCGCGTAGAATTGAAGCATTGCCGGACTTGAAACACAGCCCCGCCGCATCCGCCGTCACATTGGGCCGGGCCTCGTAGATGATCGCCACTACTCCCAGCGGAACGCGTATTCGCTGCAGACGGATGCCGTTCGTCAGCACCCAGCCACCCGTCAGCGATCCGATCGGATCCGGCAATCCCGCCACCTTGCGCAAGCCATTCGCGATCGCACCGACACGGTCGGGACTGAGCGCCAACCGGTCGAGAAGAGAGCCACTGATGCCCTGAGCACGGGCATCCTGCATGTCATCAGCATTCGCCGCCAGGATGGAGGCGACGCGCGCGTCGAGCTCACCCGCCATGGCGAAGAGCGCCTCGTTCTTTGTGGCAGTGTCGAGAGAGGCAAGGATTCGTGCAGAATCACTCGCCTTCGAGCCCATCTGATCGATCATTCCGGCCGGAGTGTAGTTCGGCCCGTCCCGGCACTTGGCCGGTACTACCCTGTCGAGCTACCTCAGGGAGGCGCGGTCGGCGAATGAGAATTGTGATAGTCGGAGCAGGAGCGGTCGGTTCCTACCTGGCCGCACGCCTATCGAGTGAGGGCCAGGATGTTGTCGTGATCGAAAGCGACGAGCGTCACGCCGCCGAGCTCCAGGACCGGGTCGATGCGCTTGTCATCGTCGGTAACGGCGCCAGCCCCAGCTCCCTGGAGGAAGCAGGGATACGGAAGGCGGATCTCCTGATTGCGGTATCGAATTCCGATGGTGCAAATGCGCTTGCTTGTCACACCGCCCGCACCATGGGGGTGAAACGGACCGTTGCTCGTATCGAGGACCAGGAGCTGCGCTCGGGTCTGGTTGGACTCGGCGTTGACGTCGTCATCGATCCCGGCGAAATGGCGGCACGAGAAATTGTCGGCCTGCTTGGCCACAGCGGCGTCTCGGACCTCGTTGAGTTCGCCCGCGGCGAACTGGTTCTGGTTGGCAGCATTGCACGTAAGAACAGCCCGATGGTCAAAGTACCACTCAGCGAACTTCGCTCTGCAACCAACTGGGAATGGGTCGTGGTTGCCGTGGTCCGCCACGGCGAGACCATCGTGGCGCGCGGCGACACGGTGATCGAGGAACTCGACCACGTGCTGTTGATGACGACTCGCGCCAACCTCGACAGAGCCACCGAGTTCATGGGTGTGCACCAGGAGCCCATACGCAGAGCGATCATCGTCGGCGCCACCCGACTTGCCGAGCTCACCGCAGATCGCCTCCTTGAAAGGGGAGTTGACGTCGTAATGGTCGACGAGGATGGTGATCGATGCCGATCGCTCGCAGAACGGCACGATCGGGTGCTGGTCTTGTGCGCCGATGCAACCAACCCGGCCGTACTGGAAGAGCTGGGAGTCAGCGACAAAGACGCCATCGTGGGCCTGACAGGATGGGATCAAATCAACGCCCTCTCTTGCATGGTCGGGAAAGCACTCGGTGCATCTACGACGGTTGCCCGGTTCAACCGGATTGCCTACGTAGGCCTGCTGGGAGGCAGCGGCATCGACGCAGCAGTCTCCGCCCGCCTGGCAGCCGCCAATGCCATTCTCAGATTCGTTCGGCGAGGTCGTATTCACTCGGTGGCAACCTTTAAGGACACCGACGCCGAGGCCATTGAGATCGAAGTGGCACCGGAAAGCCGGGCGGTTGGCAAGCTCCTCCGAGAACTCGACCTCACCTCGGGCGCCATCATCGGAGGCATCCATCGCGAGGGCGACGTGGTCGTCCCGCACGGCGCAACAGAGATCCATGCCCGTGACCGCCTCATTCTATTTGCTCTTCCGACGGCTATCCACGACGTCGAGCAACTCTTCACGGGCTGATGTCGTCCTCCGGTTCGACCAGCGCATCCCAGCAGGTTTCCATGGGCCGCCAGCTCTCGCTGATCATCGGTGCGGTCGTGGCGGCCAGCGGCGTTGCCATGGTTCCGGCCGCCCTGGTCTCGCTGGCTTACCAGGAGTGGGCCGAAGCGGGTCAGATCCTTCTTGCGGCGGCCGTCACCGTGACCGTCGGCCTCATCGGCTGGCGCTTCATCGGCCGACACGGTGTGCTCACCACCAAAGAGGGGTTTGCGGCAGTCGGGCTGGCCTGGTTCGTCATGGCGTTCTTCGGCACTCTCCCCTATCTCTTCACCGGATCGATCCCGAACCTCACCGATGCTTTCTTTGAAACCGCGGCCGGGTTCACTACGACGGGTGCTTCAATAATCCCCGACCCGGGGGCTCTCTCACACGGCATTCTGATCTGGCGGGCCGGAACCCAGTGGTTGGGCGGGATGGGGGTGATCGTTTTGTCGATTGCCGTCCTGCCCCTGCTCGGCGTCGGCGGTGTCCAGCTGGCCAAGGCCGAATCGCCCGGACCGCAACCCGACCGATTGACCCCGCGCTTTCGCGAAACGGCCAAGCGACTGTGGTGGATCTACGTCGCCTTCACGTTGCTCGAAGTGCTCATGTTGTGGGCTGGAGACATGAACCTCTTTCAGGCGGTTGCGCATTCGTTTACGACCATGTCGACCGGCGGATTCGGGACCGAGGCGACCTCCATCACCGGTTTCAGCCCCTACACCCAATGGGTCATTACCGCTTTCATGTTCATTGCGGGGGCATCGTTCGCCCTGCACTTCCGTGCGCTACGGAGACCCGGCGAGTACCTTCGCAACACCGAGTTCCGGCTCTACACCTTCCTCCTCGTTGGCGCGATCGCGGTGGTCGCCGTCGGCATCTGGGCGAGCGACACGTGGCACGGATCGCTGCGAGATGCTGCCTTCACCGCCACCTCGATCATGACGACGACCGGATTCGCCACCGCCGACTTCGGAGCGTGGGCGCCGGGTCTTCAGATACTCATCGTCGGGTTGATGTTCCTTGGAGGCAGTTCAGGATCCACCGCGGGTGGTGTCAAGACGTTTCGCGTTGCTGTACTGACCCGCTCGGCGGCCGCAGACCTCCGCCGGTTGGTTCACCCGAGGGCGGTCATCGTGACCCGTTTCGGAGGGAAGGCGGTACCCGACCCCATCGTCGGCTCGGTCCAGTCGTTCTTCCTGTTCTACATGTTCCTGTTCATGACGGGGACGGTGCTGCTCGGCTTGATTGAGTCGAGGCTGGGCACCGGCCTCGATCTGGTTACATCTACCTCAGCGGTTGCATCGTCACTCGGCAATATCGGCCCGGGCCTCGGTATCGTCGGGCCGACATCGAACTTCCTCGCCGTCCCGTGGCTCGGCAAATGGCTTCTGGCGTTTCTCATGATCGCCGGCCGACTCGAGATCTTCCCGGTGCTCCTGCTCTTCACCAGGGATCTTTGGCGAAGGTAGCAAGTCCGAAGCCTCAGCCACAATCTCGCGGCTCGCGACTCGCGACTCTTTCGTCGTATCATCACCATTCATGAGAAAGCAGACATCGTGCGAATCGTAATTGCCGGCTGTGGTCGGGTTGGGGCGAATGTCGCCAAGATGCTGGTCGAAGCAGGGCACGACGTCACCGTTGTCGACCGTCGCGAGGAGGCGCTCAACACGCTGGGTCGCACCTTCAACGGCACGAAAGTCGTTGGCGAAGCGTACGACGTCGACACGTTGCGGGAAGCAGGTATCGAGCTAGCCGATGTCTTTCTGGCCGTCACCGATTCCGACAATGCCAACCTCATGGCCAGTGAAGTTGCCAAGGTGGTCTTTGGCGTTCCTCGCTCGATTGCCCGGTTGTATGACCCGGCCCGTGAGGAGACCTATCACGCCCTCGACATCCATCACGTGACCGGAACCAAGCTCGTCGCCAATGTCCTCTACGAGCAGATCATGGACGAGGAGTTCGCGTTCCACGTGACGTTCCCCAAGGGAGACATCGAGGTCGTGGAGTTCCATCTTTCCTCAGCTGCCGAAGGGATGCGGGTCGACGAACTCGAAATCGATCACGAACTCCGCATCGCCGCGATCCAACGCGGTGAGGTGACGGTGATCCCCAGAGACGATCTCAAGCTGCGAGGCGACGATCTCGTGGTGGCGGCTGCTCGCGAAGGCGTTCGGAGTCGGATTCACAAATACGTCGTAGATCAGGACCGGTAGCCGTGAGAATCGTGATCATCGGTGGAGGCAAGGTGGGCGGTTTCCTCGCCAAACAGCTCCGAGAGGCGGGCCACACGATCACCGTGATCGAGAAGGATGAGTCAAACGCGGAAGAGCTTGCAGCGGAAGCGGACGTCCTTTGCCTTTTAGGAGACGGGACCGATGTGGCGTTGCTCAGAAGGGCCGACACGCAGCGAGCGGACTACCTGCTGGCCCTGACCGGCAGAGATGAGGACAACCTCGTCGCCTGTCAGCTGGCCCGCACCGCGTTCGGTACTCCCCGGGTGCTGGCTCGTCTCAACGACCCCCGGAACCGTCGTACGTTCGATGCGCTGAAGGTCCCCGTGGTCGGCTTCACCGACTTGGTGGCCAATGTGATCAGCAAGGAGCTCGACGTCGGTGAACTGGCACGAGTGGCTCTGCTTGATCGAGGAGATGTCAGCCTCCTCGAGATCGTCATCCCGGATGAGTCGCCGCCTCGAGAAGTTGCTTCCTTGACCCTCCCGCCGTCGAGCATCCTGGTAGCCGTCCGCCGCGAAGGGACCGTCCTGGTGCCCGGTCCGGAAACGACGATCCAACCTGGTGATCGCATCCTCGCCGTCACCCGTACTGAAACCGAAGAGCGGGTTAGGGATGCACTACTGACGGTCTCTGCGGAATCGAACGGCAAGGAAAACGGCAACACCGCCCTTCTCGAGGGCGAGGGAATCGAGATCGTGGCGACACCGGAGGGCGAAGCCGGCATCCCGGGTGACGAGGATGGCTAGGAGACGTCGAAGAGCGTTGCAGTATGCAATCGGTGGACTGGCCGGTGTGCTGGTCGAGGTTGCGATACTGGTATCTCTGCTGGCGGCTGCCGTTCTCCTCGCATGGATCGTGACATGGATTCTGTGACGTGCTGATACGCCCGCAAATCTCGGACCTCAAACTCATCAGCTTCCAGCTGGGACGGGTGCTTTACGTGGTCGGCATCGCCGGCGTGATCCCGCTCCTGTGGGCGCTGGTAGATCGAGACTGGCACTCGGCGTCGTCCTTCATCTTCATGATCGGTTTGGCTCTGGCAATCGCCGCCTCTGTTGAACGCTTTAGACCGCGAGACCAGAATGCGGGTTGGCATCACGGCATGGTCACCGTCGCGCTGGTCTGGCTGGCTGTGCCCGCCCTCGGCGCAATTCCCCTGGCACTCAGCCGCCACTACGGCCGAGTCCTCGACGCTTATTTCGACGCGATGAGCGGCGTCACCACCACCGGACTAGCTTTGATTCAGGATCTCGACCACCTGGCACCGTCGATCAACGTATGGCGGAGTGCCCTGCAATTCCTCGGGGGTCAGGGAATCGTTCTCGCCGCGCTGATGTTCTTCGGCGGCGGTGGCGTGCTGGCCCTTTATCACGGCGAAGCGCGGGACGAACGCATCTTCCCTTCAGTCGGCTCGACTGCCCGGTTCATCTGGTCGGTCAGTTTGTTTCACGCCGCCTTCGGTATCACGGCGTTGTGGGTGGTGGGCTCCTTCGTACTGGGCTTCGACCCCTTCCGATCCTTGTTTCATGCGATCACCATCTTCATGTCCGCCTTCGATACCGGCGGTTTCGCACCGATGAGTACCAGCATCGGGTATTACCACTCGATTACCTACGAGGCCGTGATCGGCGTGCTCATGGTGGCGGGAGCCCTATCGTTCGGGGCCCACTACGCGCTGTGGAGGGGTCCTCGCAATCTCCTGCGCAATCTCGAAGCTCGTGCGATCATCATCACCTTCGCCGGAACGTTGCTGATCGCGTTTGTCGGCCTCGCCGCCACCGGCCTCTACACCGACTCGGCTTCCCTGGCCCGGCAGGGGTTCTTTCAGATTCTGTCTGCCCATACGGGAACCGGCTTTGCCACCGTGCAACCCTCCGATCTGGTGCTCTGGAGCGGATTGGCCTTCGGTGGGATCACCCTCGCCATGTCGTTCGGTGGGATGGGCTCATCGACTGCGGGAGGTGTCAAGGCGCTCCGCATCGGGCTGACGGTGCGGTCTCTTTGGAACCTCATCAAGGAAGCCTTGTTGCCCGAAGGGACTGTCATCTCGGAGCGCTACTGGCAGAGCACGGCCAAGGTGATGCGGCCGGAACTGGCACAGTCGGTCATGACGATCTCACTCCTCTACGTCGGCCTCTACCTGCTGGGCGCGTCGGTTGGAATCGCCTACGGCGTCCCTCTCCAGCAGGCGATGTTCGAATCGGTCAGTGCCGCCGCCAACGTCGGACTCTCCGTCGGGGTGGTTGACCCCGGTATGCCGGTGCTGCTCGAAGTCGTGTACCTCCTACAAATGTGGATCGGCCGTCTGGAGTTCGTAGCCGTGTTTGCTCTCATCGGGTTCGCGGTCACCTGGGTAGTCGGCGAATGAAGGGAATCATCACCGCCTTCATGACTATGGCTCTGGTCGCCGGACTACAGTCTCCGGCAGGAGCGACGGAGATCGCCGAGATTCTGTCGAGTCCCGACGAATGGTCCGGTCGCGTTGTAGAAGTCACGGGGGAACTCGTCGGCGACTTCGGCCGGCATTCGGGCGCATTCTGGCTCCAGATCAACGACGACCCCTACGCCACACATCCGCTGCTCGAGACCGGCCTCCTCGCCGGGGCCAACGTCGGCGTAACCCTGCGGGTGCCGCCCGAGCTCTTCGAAGAGATGGCCGCCGTCGAGCAACCGGGCGGATATCGGTGGCGCGGCCCGATCGTGTCCGCAACGGGCGAGTTCCGCTATCACGACCCCGACCGAACGGGGGAGACGTACATCGCAGTGACAAGTCTCGAACTCGTCGAACCGGGCTATCACCTGCCCTCGGAAGCTACAGGTCCATTGGGAGCGATCGGAGTGATACTGGCCGCCGTGGCCGGCGGCGTGCTTCTTCAGCATGCCCGCCAACGCAGGCGCCAACAACGGCTCGAGGATTGACCCAGAACCCTGAGCTCCGAGTCGCAGGTGTGGGTTCAAGTTGGCGGTCGCCAAGGCCCAACCAGGACTACCAGCTGGTCTCTGTGGATCACGGTCAGTCCCGCCAGAGCATTGTCGCAGGCCGCCCTGCGGAACTCGTCCGCACCGACCTGGACCTGCCCCTTGGCGATCAGGACCCCGTCTCCGTCGAGCACTTCGACGGCGTCGCCGGCTTCGAACTCACCCTGCATCTCTTTGATGCCCACCGCCAGCAATGATGCGCCCTCCTCGATAATGGCCCGAGCGGCACCGGAGTCAACAGCGATGGTTCCGGATGAAGGTAGTCCGAAGGCAATCCACAGCTTGCGAGCAGGAAGCCCGCTGGGATGTGGTTCCACCCACGTCCCCGTCGACGTGCCGGAAACCGCGGCACTGATCGCAGACTGGTTTCCTGCCGCGGCAATGATGGTCGGGATCCCCGACCAGGCAGCCATCCGGGCCGCAGAAACCTTCGTCGCTACGCCACCCGACCCCACCGGTCCCGACGTACCGCGCGCCACGGTATCGAGTACCTCGTCGGTGTGCCGCACCGCCGATAACAACTCTGCATTCTCCGCCAATCGCGGGTCCGAGGAGTAGAGACCGGGCGTATCGGTCAGCAACAACAAGAGACCCGCACCAACCAGATGAGAGACGATGGCCGCCAACCGGTCGTTGTCCCCGAGCCTGAGTTCCTCGACTGCAATGGTGTCGTTCTCATTGACGATCGGCACGACCCGCTCGCTCAGCATGCGGTCGAGCGCCTGGCGAGCATGGAGGTACTGGTCACGGTTGGCGAGGATGTCCTTGGTGAGGAGCACTTGCCCGGCAACCATTCTGCGAGTGGAGAAACCGGCCGAATAGCGCTCCATCAGACGTCCCTGCCCAACGGCCGCCGCCACCTGAAGCCCGGGCAGATCGGTGGGACGCTCCCGCAAACCCAGGGCCGGAAGGCCTGCCGCCACGGCGCCTGAGCTCACCAGAACGGTCGGGTTCCCGGCACCCCAACTCCCGGCGATCATCCCGGTAATACGCTCGATGGCATCTTCGTCAATACCTCCACCGGGGCGCGTCAAGCTGGATGAGCCGACCTTCACGACAATCCTGGCTCCCGGTGAGATCGGGCGGTGTCCGGTCATTCCTCTTCGCCGCCCTCCACGCCGTCCGGACCGCCCGCCCCTGGTTCACCCGCCTCGTGTTGCTCGTCATCGGGATTGGAGAACTCGAACACGAGTTCGCCAATGCGCACCTCATCGCCCGGAACCGCTCCCGCCTGCCGGAGTGCTTCGTCGACGCCCAGACGTTCGAGCCGGCCGGCTACGAAATCGGCCGTCATCGAAACGGTGAGGTCGTCGAGCCGGACGGCCCGCTCGGCGGCGCGACCCGTCACTTCCCACCCACCCGGCCTTGCATGGATCTCAAACGACTCGCGGACCGGGCGATGGAGGATGAACCCCTCTCGCTGCGGCTCTTCGCGTACTGCCAGGTCGATCGCGTCCGCCACCGCGTGCAGAAACGGTTCTAGCCCCCGCCCCGTGACGGCCGAGATAGAGAAGAGCGAGGGCTCTCCGACGGCGGAGGCCAGTTCGCCAGTATCGAAGTCCCCGGCAGCCAGATCGGCCTTTGAGAATGCCACGACCCGCGGCCGATCGACGAGTTCACCGGAATGGCGCCGCAACTCATCGATCAACACGTGGTATTGCTCCGCAGGTGAAGCGATCTGCAATGGCGATGGATCGAGCAGGACGACCAATGCCCGCGCTCGTTCAACGTGACGGAGAAACTCGTGACCAAGGCCCTTCCCCTCAGATGCGCCCTCGATCAGTCCGGGGACGTCTGCGACAACGAACTCGCGCTCTCCGATTGCCACAACACCCAGGTTGGGCTCGAGTGTCGTGAATGGATAATCGGCAATCTTCGGCTTAGCGGCGCTGATCGCGGAGATGAGGGTGCTTTTCCCCGCATTGGGGAATCCGATCAACGCGGCATCGGCGAGCAGTTTCATCTCGAGCCCGAAGGTCGCCGACTCACCATATTCGCCCTGTTCGGAGAAGGCAGGCGCCCGGTGCTTTGCAGAGATGAACGCAGCATTCCCGGATCCTCCTCGACCTCCCTGGAGGGCTTTGACGTGCTGCCCGTGCTTGACGAGATCGGCAATCATGGTGCCTTCGTCGTCCCACACCGTCGTACCGAGAGGTACTTTCAGCACCAGATCCTCACCGCGCCGGCCGTGTTGAAGATCGCCACGACCGTGGGTTCCGTTTCCTGCAGCATGGTGGGGATTCCGCTGGTAGATGAGCAGGGTCACCACCGACTCATCTGCCTCGATGTAGACGTCGCCCCCATCGCCGCCGGAACCACCGATGGGCTTCCCTTTCGGTTTACCGCGCGAGCGCACATACGAAACCACCCCCGCACCACCGTTTCCGGCGCGGAGGTGGATGTTGACCTGATCGACGAACACGCGTCGAAACCGTCGGCCGCTCTCCCTACTCGGGGAGAACGCTCACCAAACGGCGGCCGTTGCTGGCATGGTATTTGACGACGCCCGGGGCCATGGCGAACAGCGTGAAGTCTCGTCCGAGGCCGACATTCTCACCGGGGTGAATACGGGTGCCCCGCTGGCGCACAATGATCGCGCCGGAGTTGACAACATGGCCATCAAAGACCTTCGGTCCGAGGCGTTTTGCCTTTGAATCGCGACCGTTCTTGGTCGAGCCTCCGGCTTTGGTCTTGGACATCTGCTACTTCTCCTCAGCCTTGGCGGCCTTTGCCTTGGCAGTTTCTGCTTTGGCAGGCTCCGCCTTGGCCTTCTTGGGCTTCGGGCCGACGATCTCAGTCACCTTGATGGTGGTGTAGATCTGTCGGTGACCCATGCGTCGACGGTACCCCGTCTTGTTCTTGTACTTGAAGATATCGATCTTCTCGCCCTTCGTGTCACCGACTACTTCGGCGCGCACGGTGTATCCGGCGAGTTGCTCACGATCGCTGATGGTTGCACCACCATCGTCCACAACGAGCAAGGGCTTGAATTCTACTGCTTCGCCGGCGTTCTTGAGCCGTTCGACGTCGATAACGTCTCCCTGGCGCACTTTCGCCTGCTTCCCGCCGGTGCGGATGATCGCGTACATTGTCGTCCTCAGGTCAAATGGGCGGTAACTCTACCGGCTATTGGTGAGTTTCCAACTCGGTTACATCACTTCTACGTCGTCGTCGGTTTCAAACGGGAGGCCGCGAAGCGCCGTGGCCTCGTGTAGAACGATACCCCGTCCCGAACAGGTCGGACAGACCTCTGAAAACTGTTCGAGCAATCCGGCCGAAACGTTCTTACGGGTCATCTCGACCAAACCGAGATTCGAGACATCGAATACCTGCGTACGGACTTTGTCCTTAGCCAGGGTTTCCTTCAGGCGCCTCAGCACTGCCTGGCGGTTGCGTGAGATCTCCATATCTATGAAGTCGATCACGATAATGCCGCCGATATCGCGCAGTCGCAGTTGACGACCGATTTCCTCCGCTGCTTCGAGGTTGTTCTGCAGAACGGTGTCCTCGAGGTTGGAGCTGCCAACGAACTTGCCGGTGTTCACATCGATCACCGTCAGCGCTTCAGTTCGATCAACTACTAGATGGCCACCGGATTTCAGCCATACCTTCCGGTCGAGCGCCTTCTGAAGTTGATCCTCGACGTGATAGCGCTCGAAGAGCGGGATCTCATCTTGATACATGCTGACTTTATCGGTGAGGTCGGGCGCGGTCCGATCGAGGTACGAAACGACTTCAGCGCGGGCCGCCTCGTCGTCGATGAGCAGCCGTTTGAAATCGGGTGTGAAATGCTCACGGATGACCCGGATAAGCAGACCGGGCTCTTCGTACACCGGACGAGGAGCCCCACCGGCAGCCGCCTCTTCTTTGATCAGTTCCCACACTCTGACGAGCCGGTTGATGTCCGTCTCGATCTCTTCTTTCGTCGCAGCAGCCGCCGCGGTTCTCACGATCACGCCGAACCCGGCCGGTTTGACATCTCGCAGAATGTCGCGCAGACGAAGGCGATCTTCTTCCGGCAGCCGCCGTGAGATCCCCTGCATATCTGAGTCGGGGGCCAGCACGAGATACCGGCCGGGGACCGTGACCTGCCCGGTCAACCGGGCGCCCTTGGCACCCATCGCATCTTTGACCACCTGGACCAGCACCTCGTCGCCTTCGGCGAGCACCTGCTCGATACGCGGATGGTGACCGTGGGTGGCGGGATCGACTTTGATGTCGCCCGCGTAGAGGACTCCGTTCTTCGGCTCTCCGAAATCGAGGAAGGCGGCCTCCATTCCCGGAAGAACGTTCTTCACCTTGGCGAGGTACATGTTGCCTGCCAGCGATGTTCGCTCCTGTCGGGCAACGTAATGCTCTACCAGAGAGGGACCCTCGAGAATGACAACTTGGGTCTGGGTAGGAAGTACCCGGACCAGCATCTGCTTCTTTCCGGTCTCGGGTGGGAGGATGATCTCCTCCTCTACGTGACGGGGCGTCCGCCCGCGACTCTCGCGCCCCGGCGGCCGGGGCTTGCTCTGGCGCCCCTTCGACCCCGCCTCCCGTTTCTTCTCTTCAGGGACGGCCCGGACTCTTCGTACCTCGACCGTTTCGCGGCCGACACGCCTGGTGGTGCGTTCTTCGACCTCGTTATCGCCCACCCCACGGCGGACAACCTGAGCCGATTTGCGGCGGAACAACGCCATGAAACTCGTATCCTTCCGGTCTTCACTACTCACTGTGCGAGCGAACGAGTCCGGGGTTCCGACCTCTGCCCCACGGTGATCCGTGCGGCACCTCAGCCGGCTCTCCTGTTCAGGTGGTCATGGGAGAGCGGGCATACACCTATACCCTGCCGTCGAGTCCGGATGGTCCTAGGGGTTCTGAGGTTCGTACGCCTCGAGACTCTGCCGGGATCGACGGGGAAGACCCCTTGAAGGAGGTCGCGTCCTTAAACTCACGACCGCTCGCGGTCGCACCCGTAGGCTAGCACCAAATCACCGCACGGCTAGCGATTCACCGCCAACCGTGGCTGCTCTGGTTCGTTCGGGTCGTAGCAGTTGCGGCATCGAGCCTCATACGCATCGGTTGCACCGAGCACGACCAGATCATCGGACTTGATGATCCGCTGGGTGAAAGCGGCCGGTGCACCGCACCGGTGACAGACTGCCAGCATCTTGGTCACATATTCCGAGCGCGCACACAACGTGGGAATGGGCTCGAACGACCGGCCCAGGTAGTCGAGATCGAGACCTGCGACTATCACCTGTTTGCCGGCCTTCGCCAACCGCTCCGTTACTTCGATGATTCGATCGTCGAAGAACTGGCCTTCGTCTATCCCAACGACCTGGGTAGCGTCGTCTATCTTGCGCAGCAATGTGAAGGAGTCCGGGACGGGCTCGGCAGTCACCGACAACGAACTATGCGAGACCACCTGCCGATCTGCATAGCGGATATCAAGGGAGGGTTTGAAGGTCTGAACGGGGACCCGGGCGATCTTCGAGCGGGTGATTCGCCGGATGAGCTCTTCGCTTTTGCCCGAAAACATCGGGCCACAGATCACTTCGATCCAACCCTGATCACCACGTCGATACATGGCAAGGAAGCATAGCTCGTCAGGTTCGGCCTACTCCGAGCGCGAACCGTACCCGACACATGGCGTCAATCGGGCCGGGCTCGATCACACGATGTATGTCTCGCCGGGGACCGGCGATCGTTTCCGCCAGATCGAGTTGAGTAGTCCCATGGCGAAGGCAAAGGTGAGCAGCGACGATCCCCCATAGCTGAGGAACGGGAGCGGCAGTCCGGTGACCGGCATGATCTTCATCGTCATCCCGATGTTGACGAATACCTGGAACATGATCATCGAGCCGATACCGACGGCGAGCAGGCTACCGAATCGATCGCGGGCCATTGCCGAGATGACGAACGCTCGCCACAAGAGGACGACGAAGGCTGCAATCACCAGGGCCGAGCCGAGAAACCCGAGTTGCTCGCCAACTGCGGTGAAGATGAAGTCGGTTTCTTGCTCCGGGACAAAACGGAGGTTGGTCAGTGCGCCGTCGAACAGACCAGTCCCGGTTAGCTGGCCCGATCCGATCGCCGTGACGCTCTGAGCTTGCTGATAGGCAATGCCGAGCGGGTCGGCGCTCGGATCGTAGAACGCCGTCAACCGCTCCAGTTGATAGTCCTTGAGTAATCCACGCTGAAACACAACGGCCACCGCCGCGATCGTCCCCCCACCGAGGGCGATCATCTGCTTCCACGTTGCTCCACCGGCAAACAGCATGATGAGAGTGATGAAGGCGAACACCAGCATGGTCCCGAGATCGGGCTGCAAGAAGATCAGAAGCGCTGGAATCGCGACAAGAAACAGGGCCTGGACGATGCGCTTCCACTGCATGCCCTCCTGTCTGGCAGGGGCCAGCACGGTGGCCAGCACAATCACCATTGTGATCTTGGCGAACTCCGATGGTTGTACCTGGAAGATCCCGAGGTCGATCCAACGTTTCACGTTCTCCTGTGCGGGAATCAAGGGAGAGATCAGGAGTATGAGTGCTGCCAGAGTGCCGAGATAGATCCAGGCGGCATAGTTGCGAAACTCGCGGTAGTCGAGCAGCGAACCCGCCACATACACACCAAGTGCGATGACTGCGAAGATGATCTGGCGCTGCATCAACCTGCCCGGATCCAGATTCTGGAGTTCGAGTTGCTCACGAGTGCTGGCATAGATCATCAACACACCCACGCTGATCAGGGCCATCATCACAACGAACGAGGTCACATCGGGTCCCGGGCGCTTGCGATCCGCGACAATGCCGGGAGCCCCTGCCCTGTCAATGACGGCCATCAGATGTCGTCCTCGGTGTTGTCGGCAGGAGTGGCTGCTCCGCCGGGCCGAACGGGCGTGACCGGTTCGTTGGGCAGCAGGTACTGGATGATGTTGCGAGCAGCCGGGGCTGCGACTCTCCCGGCGAGACCACCGTCCACAATCATCACGGCCACCACGTAGCGCGGATTGTCGATGGGAGCAATGCCGACGAACCAGGACGTGTTGTCCTTGGAAGCGTCCCGCTCGGCAGTCCCCGTCTTCCCGCCGGTTTGCCAGGGGTTCTGCATCACACTGAACGCGGCAGCCGCCGTTCCGCCGCTATTGGTCACCCTGGTCAAATCCTCGCGGATGAACTGCTCGTGCGCCGCAGTGAACTCGATCGTGCGAGCAACCCGCTTGCCGACGTCGAGGACGACATCGCCTTGTACGGATACGACCTGGTCGACCACATGCGGTTCGAGGACAGTACCCCCGTTGACGAGCGCCGCGTAGGCAACGGCCATCTGGAGCGGAGTTGCCAGCACGTCGCCCTGGCCGATGGCGATTCCCATGATGTCACCACCCCGCCAGATGGCTTCGGTGAATCGATCCGGAGACAACAGCACGCTTCCTTGAGGCGAGGCTGCCCATTCCTCGTATAGCGCCCGGTCGGGAATCCGGCCCCCCTTCTCGAACGGCAAATCTATGCCGGTGGGCTCGCCAAGACTCAGACGCCGCGCCCATTGTTGGAGAATGTCTTCGTTCTCAGGATCGTTCTTGTACTCACGCCAAATCGTCAGCGCCACCTGCCAGAAATACACATTGCAGGATTCGCCGAGCGCCGTGTGTAGATCGGTCGCCCCATGACCGGAGTCGGTGAACACCAGTTGCCCGGCTTCGTTCTCGTCGATGCCCAGGTCGAGTTCACCTTCGCAGTTGATCGTTCCAGACGGCGAAGCTATCCCGCGCGGGTAAAGACCCTCGTTGATGGCGGCCGCCCAGGTGATTCCCTTGAACGTGGATCCGGGGGGATACGCGCCCTGAATAGGCAGGCTCGTAAAGACGTTGCGTTCCTCGAGTGCGGAGTACTCGACCTGGCTGATGCCGTCGACAAACAGGCTCGGATCGAAATCAGGATAGGAATAGAGCGCCAGCACCGAACCATCGGTAACGTCCATAACTACGGCTGCAGCCAGTTCCGGGTTTCCCTCGTCGAGTTCCTTGGACAGGATCATCGCCTCATTGACGGCGAACTCGGTCTGTCGCTGTAGGCCCTGATCGAGCGTCAGGTACACGGTGTCGCCCTGCACGGCGGGTAATTCCTCCTCGAGACCGAGGGGGCGGCCTTGCGGATCAACCCGATACAGCAGGGTCCCGCGCTCCCCCTGCAGGTACTCGTCATAGAATTTCTCGATGCCGTACTTCCCGATCGTCCCGTTCGGGTCAAGATCCGGGCCCGCCGCCGCTACGTCGTCGGGGCTCGGCCGGCCGATATAGCCGATGACGTGCGACAGGAGCGACCCTTCCGGGTAGACGCGGATCGGACGATCCTGGACCACGACACCGGGGAAATCCTCCGCATTCTTCAGGATGTATGCCATTTGCTCCGGGGTGACCATCCCCAACGAGAGTTGAGTGGCCGGACCCGCTTGCTCGAAAATCGCCCTGACCTCGACCGCAGGACGATCGAGCAACGCGCTGATCTGCTGTATCAGAGGCTCTTCTTCGTCGGCGGCTACTTCAGCCTGTTCGACAATCATCTCGGGGACGATGCGGCTCGACGCCAGCAATGTTCCTCGCGCATCGCGGATCTCGCCGCGGGCCGCCGTGGTCCGATCGGCATCCAACTGCTGTCTGCTGGCCTCCTCTTCATACATGATCCCGCTGGCCACTTGCACGAACCACAGTCTGGTGAAGAGCAATGAGAACAGAACAATGAAGGCCATGCCCAATACGGCCAGCCGGCGTGGGAAGTTCACAGCGCCCTGCTCCGCGACCGGCCTTCGAGAGCGCGTGCAATTATTGGCTGCGCCAGGAAAGCGAGAACAAAGTTGTATCCGGGTACCAGCATGATCCGCCGGAGAGCGTCGGGTTCGGTGAGAGTTGCCTGCCCGAACAGCGTACCAATCACCCCGAGTAATAGGACGCCTGCCAGGCTCAGTACGAGCACGACGAGGGCCCCGGACATGAGGCCGAGGTCGAAACGCGACCGGGCCCGAACCGCCATGTAAGCGACCAGAGTGAGCGTCAGGGCCCGCCATCCCAGCAGGCTCGATGCCAGCAGGTCCACCAAAACACCACCCGTGAATCCGACCAGTAGCGCCGCGTCATCGTCCAGCCAGCGGGCCGTGACGATAGTCACGACCATCACGACATCCGGGGCCACGCGAAAGGGCCTGATTCCGCCGACCGAGAACAGAGTCGTCTGGACGAGCACCGCCAGCAAGATCAAGATGAGCGAGGCAGATCGCGCTCTCACGGTGCCTCAGTCGTGCTGGTAGTCCCTGAGGTGTCACCGTCTGGTGTTGTCGCGTCGGTTGGCACCTCGACAGGCTCGCCGCCCTGGTCGCCGGCAATGCCCAGAACCGTTACGAACTGAAGGCGGATGAAGTCGACGAACGGAACAACGTCGTTGGTATCGATCTTGGATACGTTGACATCAGCCCGGGCGGTGACGATGGCGACATTGAGCCCGTTCGGAGTGTTGTTGTCGTGCCTGAAGGTCCTCAGCACACTGTCGGCGGGCACCGGGCTGGTGGCATCGTATACCTCGAGCCGGACCTCATCTTCGGTTCCCTGCCCGGAGATGAAGCCGGGATCTCCACCTTCCGTGACGATACCGACGACCGTCCCGGAGGCAATGATCGGAGCAACGATCGCATTGGCGTCGCTGACCTCGACGATGAACCCGATGAGGGCACCCGAGGCGTCGACAACCACGCTGCCCAGCACGATGCCGTCGTCTGATCCCCGGTTGATGGTGAGGCGCAGATCAAAGGAGTCCCCGCTGCTGATGATCGCGGCAGTCGTGAGATTGAAGTCGGGGAACTTATCCTGCAACGCAAGCAGAGCCCGGAGTTGGTCGTTCTCGACCAACGCTGCCTCGGCTTCAGCCATCCTGGCCAGCAGGTTCTCGCGCTCGGCTCGCAGCCGATCGTTCTCATCCCGCAACGAAGCGAGATTGGCGAGCGCGTCGAATGCATCGACAACCGGATCGATCACCGCTTGCGCGACACTCTGGAAAGGGTTGAAGACCGACTGAGCACCACTCCGGACCGTCTGAATGAAACCCTCTCCAGATGACCGAATATCAAACGTCATGAGCAGGAACGAGATCAGCACCAGCACACCGAGAGTGACGGTGCCACGGCGTGGACTTCCGTACGGGAGCATGACTCAGATCTCCCTCGAGAGCGTCTGCACGGTGCTCACGGCCGACTGGACGAGACTAAGACCCCTTGCAAAACATCGAATTCCTCGAGGCACTTGCCAGATCCCAAAACCACCGACTGAAGTGGGCGATCTGCCGTGACGATCGGCATCCCCGTTTCAAAGGCAATGCGCTCATCGAGACCCCGCAGCAAGGCTCCACCACCTGTGAGAACGATGCCGCGCTCCATGATGTCTGCGGCCAGTTCAGGTGGCGTTTTGTCGAGGGTGTACTTGACTGCATCGACGATGACCTGAACGGGTTCTTCGATCGCTTCCCGAACTTCCGGGCTGCTGAGCACGATCGTCTTCGGAAGACCGGTGACGAGATCACGGCCACGAACCTCGGCAGATGGCTCGTCGGGATAGGGGTAGCCAGAACCGATTGCCATTTTCAACTGTTCGGCGGTGCGTTCGCCCAGCAGCAGGTTGTATTCCTTCTTCACCCACTCGACGATCGCCTCGTCATGCTCGTCCCCACCCACCCGAATGCTTCGTGAGACGACGATTCCTCCCAGCGAAATCACGGCGACCTCCGTGGTTCCACCTCCGATATCGACCACCATCGAGCCGGATGGTTCGTGAATCGGTAGGCCGGAGCCAATCGCCGCCGCCATCGGCTCTTCGATTGTGTAAGCCCGCCTGGCACCTGCATGGTACGCGGCCTCTTCCACCGCCCGACGTTCCACCGGCGTGATGCCGCTCGGCACGCAGATGACGATCCGCGGCCTGGCCCACTTGCGGCGATGCACCTTCTGGATGAAATACCGCAGCATCTTCTCGGTTACGTCGAAATCGGCGATCACACCGTCGCGGAGCGGGCGGATCGCTTGAATGTGGGAAGGCGTGCGCCCGATCATGCGCTTCGCTTCCATCCCGACCGCCAGCGCCCGGTTGTCGCGCACGTTGATCGCGACGACAGACGGCTCGTTGAGAACGATGCCGACGTTGCGAACATACACCAGCGTGTTGGCAGTACCGAGGTCGATAGCCATGTCCTGGCCGGCGAATGCAAAAAGGGTATCAGCCACGTGTGGCCTTGGTTAGGGGATGGAAGAGCAAGGATAGTTGCCGGTTGAGGTTTTTCCCACCCGACAGGCGGCCGGTTCTGGGTTCTACGTTCTACGTTCTACCTGATAGGTCAGACCTAGAACGCAGAACTGAGAACCTTTTAGCCGAAGAAGATCCCGAGTTCGCGCTCTGCGCTTTCGGTGGAGTCCGATCCGTGCACGATATTGTTGGTCACGATCAAGCCGAGATCACCGCGAATGGTGCCCGGTGCCGCCTGCTTGGGGTCTGTCGCCCCCATCAGGGTTCGAGCCACAGACACCGCCGATTCACCGGACCATTCCATGGCCACCACCGGACCACTCGTGATGAAATCGACGAGTTCAGCAAAGAACGGCTTGTCGACGTGTTCGGCATAATGCACACCGGCCATCGCCTCATCGATCGTGAGAGAGCGGATCTTCTCGAGTCGAAGGCCCTTCCGTTCGAACCGGCCGATGACTTCCCCGACCAGGCCCCGAGCGACGCCGTCTGGTTTCACCATGATGAATGTGTTTTCGATTGGCAAAGCTGTGTGCTCCTTCGTGAAGACGGTGGATGGTAGCGAGCGACCATTGGGACGTCTGCCGCAGGCCGGTCGGGACGGGTCGCTCTGGAATGGGGTCTATTTGCCTCGGACCACCGCGTTGCCGCCGCCGCTTCAGCTCGACGGATGGAGTAGCGCGCTGCGCGCCTCCCCCACTACGTACAGTGAGCCGGTCACCAGGATCGCACCATCCGTCCCGGCCAGCCGGCGGGCCGCCTCGAGCGCGGGCGGAATGCCGACGACAGTCTCCACCGGCACATCGAGGGTCGCCGAAGCGATCTTCGCCACCCGATCGGCCGGAATGGCGCGCTCGTAGTCAACGGAGGTTGCCACCACGGCCGACACCTGACCCTCGAGGTTCCGGATCATCGCTTCGAGATCTTTGTCTCCCATTGCTCCAATGACAACGACCCACTCCTCCGGCAGGAATTCGGTGGCTAGCGCCTCCGACAACAGCTCGAAGGCCTGGGTGTTGTGCGCACCGTCCAGCAAGATCAGCGGCCTCCGCCCAACAACTTCAAGGCGCCCGGGAGAGGTTGCCGACGCCGTGCCTTCGCGCACGGCGTCCAGGTCCAGCGCCCGCCCGGTGAGCTCTTCAACTGCGGCAATCGCCACGGCCAGGTTGTCGAACTGGTGGCGACCGTGCAGAGGGAGAAGCAGTTCATCGTAGGTCTCGTACACCCCGCTCACCGAGCCGGCCCAGCCCCCGACCGCCATGGTGACGAACTCAGGATGGAATTCGGCCCCGAAACGTCGGTGCACAATTCCGAGGCTCCCGGCCCGGGCGGAGGCCACCGCATATGCTTCCTCGGGCAGCGAACCGGTGATTAGCACCGACGATTCCTTGGCAATGGCCAGCTTCTCGATGGCTATCTCCTCAATCGAGTTGCCCAGCCACGACGTATGCTCGAGGGAGATTCCGGTCACGACCGCCACCCGGCTGTCGACGATGTTGGTGGCGTCGAGCCGTCCGCCGAGTCCGACCTCGACGACCGCGACATCGACGGCGTTGACGGCGAAATAGGAGAAAGCCAGCGCGGCGGTGAGTTCGAAGTAGGTCGGCGTTTGTCCGGTGCGCTCTTCGAATAACTGGACGAACGGGACGATGTCGGCCACTGCCTCGGCAAACTCATCCTCGGTGGCGTAGACCCCGTCGAGGGCGAGTCGTTCCTCGATCTTCTCGAGATGTGGAGAGATGAACGTTCCAACCCGCAACCCGTGGGCGATGAGCAACGACGTGATCATCCGGGCGGTTGATGTCTTGCCGTTGCTGCCGGTCAAATGGATCACCGGCGCGGCCAGTTGGGGGTCCCCCATCATGTCCATCAGTGCCCGAACGCGATCCAATCCGGGCTGCACGCCCTGGCCGATATGGGCATCGAGGAAGTCGACCGCTTCCCGGTAGTTCATCACCGGCTAGCTTCCGAGTTCGGCGAGCTGGGTGCGGAGCTTGTCGAGCCGCCCGCGGAATTCTGATGCCTTCTCTTCTTCCTTTGTCACAACTTCGGTGGGTGCCCGATCGCGAAACGCTGGATTCGAGAGCTTCGTCTCAGCTTTGGCGAGGTCGGCCGAGGTGGCCTCAATCGCTTTGGCCAGCCGGTTCCGTTCGGCGTCGAGGTCGACGTTCCCTTCGAGAGGGATGAACGCCTGCACGCTCCCGGCCACTACCCGGGTATGTCCGGCGGTTGGTTTCTGAGTAATCGGCTCATGTGTTGCACCAGCCAGAGCCTCGATCTGTTCGATCCACCAGTCCTCGACGACTCCTTCAGGATCGAGGAGTTTCAACGCCAGCCCGGCGCGGGGAGCAAGACCATGTTCGGCCCGGAAGCGGCGAATTCCTGTGATGAGTTCCTGGAAGGTCTCGAGATTGGCCGGTGCTTCGATCTCCGGAGGCTCCGGCCACTTCGATCCGGCCAGGAGTCCGTCGGCTACCAGTTCCGACCACAGTTCTTCCGTCAGAAACGGGATGGCCGGATGAAATAGCTTCAGCACGTCCCGAAGCACGGTGCCGAGCGTTTGCCGGGTCGTTGCCGCCCGCTCCTCGTCACGGAGGGGCGCCTTCGACATCTCTATGTACCAGTCGAACACTTCCGACCAGGCGAAGTTATAGAGGAGGCCGAAGGCATCCGAGAATCGATATTCATCCGCGAGCTCATCGAACCGGCGCTGCACCTCACCCAGCCGGGCGAGGATCCAGCGGTCGGCAGGGCCGGGATCGTCCGGATAGCCACCATCCGCCGGTACCGAGCCACGCTCGATGTGGAGCCCGGCAAACCGCTGCGCGTTCCAGAGTTTGTTGCCGAACTTGCGGGCACCTACCACCCATTCCATATCGAATGGGACGTCGTGGCCCGGCGCGGCCGACTGAATGAGCGCCAGGCGCAGCGGGTCCGCGCCGTGTTCTTCGATCACGTCGAGGGGGTCGATGGCATTCCCGATCGACTTCGACATCTTTCTCCCGCTTGCGTCTCTGACGAGACCGTGTATGACCGTGTCGGCGAACGGGACATCCTTCATGAAGTGGATGCCCATTTGCATCATCCTGGCAACCCAGAAGTAGATGATGTCGAACCCGGTGATGAGCACCGCATTGGGGTAGAACCGGTCGAGATCGGCCGTCTCATCCGGCCAGCCGAGCGTCGAGAACGGCCACAAAGCTGAAGAGAACCAAGTGTCGAGCACATCATTGTCCTGGCGGAGGTCGGTTCGGCCACAGTTCGTGCACTCCGTGGGGTCCTGCCGGGCCACGATGGTCTCATGACAGGCATCGCAGTACCAGGCGGGGATCCGATGGCCCCACCAGATTTGGCGGCTGATGCACCAGTCCCTCAGGTTCTCCATCCAGTGGAAGTAATTCTTCTCCCACCGCTTCGGGACGAACCTGGTATCGCCCGTCCGCACGACGTCGATGGCCGGTTCGGTCAGCGGACGCACCTTCACGAACCATTGGAGCGAGAGGTACGGCTCGACTACGGTGGAACACCGGTAGCAGTGTCCAACTGAGTGTTCGTGGGTCTCCACCTTCTCGAGGTAACCCCGCTTGTGGAGTTCATGCTTCACGGCTTCTCGCGCCTCGAACCGGTCCATGCCGAAGAACTCGCCGCCGGCCTCAGTGATCACGGCTCGCTCGTCGAGGATCTTGATCGACTCCAGGCCGTGCCGTTGCCCCATATCGAAGTCGTTCGGATCGTGGGCAGGGGTCACCTTGACCGCTCCGGTTCCGAACTCCCGGTCGACGAACTCGTCGGCGATGACCGGGATCTCCCTCCCCAGGAGCGGCAACAGCAGTTTCTTGCCGATCAGGTGCCGGTAGCGTTCGTCGTCGGGATGCACGGCCACCGCCGTGTCACCCAGCATCGTCTCCGCTCTGGTTGTTGCAACCGTAATCCCCCCTTCGCCGTCCACGAATGGGTAGGTGATGTGGGCGAGTTCGCCCATCTCATCGTCGTATTCGACCTCGATCTCAGCCAGTGCCGTTCCGCACCGCGGGCACCAGTTGATGATCCGGTCTCCCCGGTAGATCAGGTCTTCCTCGAAGAGGCGAACGAATACCTCTCTAACGGCGCGCGACAGACCCTCGTCCATGGTGAAACGCTCACGCGTCCAGTCCACGGAGTCGCCAAGGGCGCGCATCTGGAGCGAGATTCGGTTGCCGTACTGACGCTTCCATTCCCACACCTGCTCGATGAACGCGTCGCGACCGACGTCGTGCCGGGTGAGCCCTTCTGTGGCCATTTCCCGCTCGACCACGTTCTGGGTGGCGATGCCGGCGTGGTCGGTGCCGGGCAACCAGAGGGCCGCGAACCCCTGCATGCGGCGCCGACGGATGATGGCGTCGTGAATGGTGTGGTTCAGGGCGTGACCCATATGCAGCGACCCGGTCACGTTGGGGGGTGGAATGACGATGCAGAAAGGCACGCCGTCCGGGTTGTGTTCCGGACGGAACACCCCCGCTTGCTCCCACCGGTCGTACCAGTCGGCCTCCACGGTTTTGGGGTCGTAGGTCGCTTCCATTGCACCTTCATCTCAATCGCGAATCGCCATTGTACGAACGCTGGACACGAGTCGGGCCGGTATTCGCAACGAGCGAGAGCCCCGGCCATGGTGGACCGGGGCTCTCTATAGGTAGTGAGAATCAGTAGGTGTCGCGCAGCCGCTGCGACCACCCGGTTACCGGCAGATCCTCCCTCCGTTTGATGGCGAGAACCGCCATCAGTCCCAGCGCCAGCAGCGCCGTCGCCAACCCGATGAGACTTGGGGCTTCGGGTGCCCCGGTGAAAGGCAAGGTCTCTGCTGTCGTGGACGCGGACGCAATCGTCGTTGTGGTTGCTGTGGCTGCTGTGGTTGTTGTGGTGATCACTTGCGGGAGCACCCTGGTTTCACCAAAGAGGCCGGCATCACGAGACAGATCGACTGCGCCGGCATTCAAGTGAAACAGGTCGGTCTCGCCGATCTGCGGATCAGCTTTCTTGTCGGCAACGAGCGCATCGCTGTCGATCGCGTCCGCCGCCGCGTCGCGTTTCGTAAATGTCCAACCTGTCGGACCGTGGAACCGAACCCGGTAGTCACCTTCCGGAACGTTGAAGAAGCTATACAGACCCAGCACATCGGTTTTCGTTGATGCGATGGCTCGGCCGTTCGAGTCCAGGAGGTCAACCTGAATCCCAGCCAGCGGCTGCTCGTCACCATCCTGGTCGCCCTCCTCGTCGGCATCGTGCCAGACATAATCACCGATTACGCCCAGCTCGGCCGCCTCCTCATTGTTGACGAACGTGCAGCGCACGTCGGCACCCGGTAGCAGGAGCAACTCAACGCTGGCCGCGGCAATGTCAACAGTGCTTTCCGCTCCGGTACAAACGATGCTGAACAGGTCCCATCCGTCGACGATCAGTTCCGTAACCGTGTACGTGCCTTCTTCGAGGACGGTCTCGAAGGTCTCTCCCCCGGCGAGATCGACCAGTGCAACACCGTCGAGCTCGAAGCTGAACTCGTCCTGGCTCTCGACGTTCGTCAGTTTCTCGAGCACGAAGTCGACGGTCTGGTGGTTGTCGAACGTGCAAACGACGTCGCCCCCGGCCTCGAGCGTGATTGCGTCCGGATCATCCTCGTTGTCGCATTCGACCGTTTCGAGATGCCAGCCGTCTGCACTCTGCGCTTCGGTCAGTGTTTCGAACAGGTTGTATGTGCCGGCCTCGAGACCGGCCCACGTATACGTGCCTCCGTTCCCTGCGACCGGTTGGTAATCGCCCGGCTCGAGCGTGAAGAGGAACTCCTGTGCAGTCTCAGGTGACGTCGTCTTGATCACGGTAATCGAGCCGAGATCGATCTCCTCTTCCCTCTCATTGGTGAAGACGCAGACCACCTGATCTCCATCCTCGAGTTCGATGAACACTGCATCGCCATCGACCGATACGTCTGCTTCCCCGCAATCGATGTCCGTGAGGTCCCAGCCTTCCGGGAGGGCCGTCTCACCGACGGCGTAGGTTCCCGGCGAAAGCTCATCGAAAGTTCTCGCCGCCAGGCCGGGAGATTCCCCATCGTCGATCAGTTCGAACTCGACCGGATCGTCGAGGCCATCGAGCACGAAGCCGAAGGGTGTATCTGCGGCGTCCGGCACGGCATCCTTGATGACGGTGATCGAACCGTGCGGCAGCGGTTCGCCGCACACGATCACATAGGAGATCGCGTGAACTCGCCCGTTCTCATCGTCCGGCACGAGAAAGGTCCCCGTTTGACTCGGTCCCCAGTCGTAGACCTCGGTCGACGCCTTGACAGTCCCGTATGCAGATCCGCCGACTGCGGACCATTCGAAGCCGATCCATTCCCCGGCCTCAGATGGCTTGGTCGTCCAATCAAATGTGACGGTCACCCCATTCGCCAACGCGACCTCGGTCGTCGACGGGATGTCGTTGGGATCTTCGAGCTTCACACACCCGGCCGGTGGACGATGCTCTCCACCGTCAGAGGTTGCTCCGGCCTCAAGTGGGCCCACTAGAACGAACGTCAAAGCAACCAGAAGGAAAGCAAGAACCGCGATACCGCCAGATGAACGTGACAAACCGTTCCGCATCTCTCCCTCCCTTTCGGGATGTTATGCGGGCCGGTCTCACCATTGGCTCACCCCAATCCCGGTGACCGTTCTCGGACTGGGGGTCACGGCCTCCCGAGCCAGGTTTCATCTTCTCATTGAGTACGGCCTCACACAATGGGCCTCCGGCCCTATCGCGCAACTGGGCCCCGGAGAACTCCGGGGCCCAGCGTTGCCTTCCTCCCGCCGTTGTTAGTCCTCCCAGGACCTCGCCGGCGCCTCCTCCGATACGACTTCCAGGTCGGTTTCCTTTCGGCTGACTGCCATCAGCACGAGCCCGCCCAGAACGATGAGTGCAAAGCCGAGGCTGCCCATTCCTCCCTCACCGAACCCGGTGAACGGCAATGTTTCTACAGTCGTGTCGGCCACCGTGGTCGTCGTTGTGGCCGGCGGCACGGTGGTTGTAGTCGTCGTCGGTGGCGCAGTGGTAGTCGTCGTCGTTGTTATGACCTGAGGGAACACCTCAACGAAGATCAGCCCGGCGTCACGGGAAAGATCTGCGACCCCTGCGCCGAGCGCGAACACCGCCGTTCGCCCGATCTGCGGGTTGGCTTCCGGGTCCAGAGCGTCTGCATCGCTGTCGGCTGCATCGTCCGACCCTTCGTCCGCCAGTGTGAACTCCCAGTCGACCGGGCCGGTGAACAGCAGGTAGTAGTCGCCAGCCGCAACGTTGCCGAACACGTAAATGCCGTCTGCATCCGTGTTGGTCGAGCCGGCCGACTCGTCCGTTTCCGCGTCGAACAACTCCACCTTCACACCGGCGATACCGGGTTCACCCTCGTCCTGAACACCGTCACCGTCCGTGTCCTTCCACACGAAGTCTCCGATGAGACCCACTGGCTCTTGAATCTCATGGTTCAGGAAGGTGCAACCGACCGAGCCGCCCGGCGGCACGAACAACGTGACGTTTCCACCGGTGAGATCGATGTCGGCTTCGATGTCTCCGCACTGAACCTCGACGAGTTCCCAACCTTGCGCTACAAACTCGGTAATCGAGTACACACCGCCCGGCACGTGGAAGGTCGCCGAACCACCCGATCCCAGATCAACCTCCTGCGTCCCGTTGAAGTCAAAACCGAAGGTCTCTTCTGTCGCGACGTCGGTCTCCTTCTCCAAGGTGATATCCCCACCAACGAGACCGGCGTCGACGCTCAGGTTGTCTTCGCCTTCGGCGAGAACGACCACCTCGGTCGGAGCGTCGCTATCGAGTGCGCCGTCGCCGCCCTGATCTGCCGGACTGAACGCATACTCGTATGGGAGCTGGAATTCGATGCAGTAGGTACCGGCGAACAACCCGTCGAACAGGTAGAGGCCGTCAGCGTCGGTCGTCGTCTGTGCGATCGGTTCGCCGCTGCATACCTCACCCTCGTGGAGGTAGACGTCGATGCCGGCAACGCCCGGCTCACCACCGTCCTGAATCCCGTTCTTGTTCTGGTCGAACCAGACGAAGTCTCCGATCGATCCCACTGCATAGCCGATGTAGTGAGAAGGATCCTCATCAGAGACCTCTTGATCGGTGGTGACGGTACCCAGGTTGGAGTACTGGCCGACCGTCGCCGTACCGGTGGCCGTGCATTCCATCGACTCGCCGACGTCGAGCGAGTCAGTCGGACATGAGACGGCAACACCCTGGTCATCGAGGACTTCCACGCCCGTCAGCTGAATGTTGCCCGTGTTCGACACGAGGTAGGTCCAGGTGACGGGATCGCCGGCCAGAATGGATGGACCGGTCGGGTCGTCGGCGTCCTCGCCGTTGGTGGCCTTCTCGATATCGATCCCAGGTTCCTCCGGTATGAACCCGTAGTAGTGCGAGGGATCCTCGTCCGAGACACCCTCGTCGGTCGTGACGGTACCGAGGTTGGCGTACTGGCCGATGGTGGCAATGCCGGCGGCCGTGCAGGTATCAGAAGCGCCGATCGCCAGCTCACCGATCTCACAAATCGCACCGAGAACGTCGTCGGTCACCGTCACGCCGGTCAACGGCAGTTCACCTGTGTTTGTGACCACATACGTCCAGGTGACATCGTTGCCTGCAACCAACCAGGGGCCTTGTGGGTCGTCGGCGTCAAAGCCATTCGTGGCCTTCTCGATATCAACGGCCGGGGTCAGACCGAAGTAGTGCGACGGATCCTCATCCGAAGGACCCTCAGTGGTGGTAACCGTGCCCAAGTTGGCGTATTGGCCTTCCACAGCAGTGCCACTGGCTGTACAGGTCATCGATTCGCCAACACCGAGGGTGCCTCGCGGACACCAAACGGCAACGCCCTGATTGTCGATCACGGTGACGCCGGTCAACGGCAATTCGCCGGTATTCGTGACCACATAAGTCCAGGTGACAGGATCACCAATAGGGATCTCGGGTCCGGTCGCCGTGTCGGCATCTTCGCCGTTCGTCGCTTTCTCAATATCGACGTTGGGGATGAGCGTGATTTCAGCCTGGTTGACGAACGTGCAGGTGACGTGCTCACCTCCGTGGAGGCCGAACGCGACAGAAGGCACTCCAGCGCTCGAGGCGCCGTTCGTGCACTCGACGGACGCGAACTCGTACTCAGGAGGATTCGAGCCGATCAACTCGGAGAGCGTATATGAACCTGCGAGCAGATTCCCCCAGGTGTACGAGCCACCCGCGCCGGACACGCTCCGGTCGTCGGGGAGAGACGGGCTGACAAACGAAGGCGCCGAGGGTGGTGAGGCGATCACCGCGTCGAGTTCAAAGGAAAAAGGATCCGAAGTGAGGGGCAAAGTGTCCTTCACAACAGTGATGCTCGCAGGAACAAAGGTCTCTCCGCATGAATCTTGGATCTTCGTCATGTCGCCCGGAACGACGTCGTTCTTCGACTGGTATTTGTCGATGTGATACGAGAGAATCTTCCACTCTTGACTCGTGCCATCTGATGCCAGCGGGAACCGCGGAGCCGGATCGTCGGAGAAGCCATCGCTGAATGTGTCGGAGCACGAGACATGGAGGATTCGAGCGCTTCCAACACCGAAATTCGCCGGCACTGTGGCGTTATTGCCGCCACCCTCGTCCCACGTGTTCCCCTCCCACACCGTTCCATTCGCGAAATAGAAGGTGTAGTCCGAGTAGTTGATGTTCCCCTCGGCCCGGGCCGGCGGAGGCAACGTCACTAGTGAGACCGCTACCAGTAGGAATGCGAGCACCCCATAGCCTGCTGCTCGCAGAGAATTGCCTTCGGTCATGTGTCCGCTCCTCACATCCGTCGTCTACGGATGGGGCGGGCCGGTCTCACCACTCAGCTCGCTTCAACCCATTGGTGACCGAATTGCGGGTCGAAGGTCAGCGCCTCCCTATTCAGTTGCCCCATGTCACGTGTTGTGACTTTCAGTGTCGACGCTACCACTCAGTGTGACCATGCGTAAGGATGGACAAAGTCTCATTCTTTGTGACTAGTCTGCCACCTAACGTGGTGTGCTGTCGGCAAGACACGACCAATAGTTGGGGCCCCGGATTGCTCCGGGGCCCCAAACTCATCGCTTGATCGGCGTGTTCTATTCGTCCCAGGCCGGATGCGGCGCCTCTGCCGCAGCAGTCTCGAGGAGGTCATCCCTCCGGCGCATGGCCAGCAAGACGAATCCACCCAGCACGATCAGCACGAGAGCGGTTCCCGCCACGTCACCCTGACCGAACCCGGTGAACGGCAACGTCGAGATCGTCGTCGTCGCCACCGTAGTGGTCGTCGTTGTCGTGGTGATCACCTGAGGCGACACGAAGATCTTGATCATTCCCGCATCGAAGCTGGTGTTCGTTTCACCGGCGGCGAGCGAGAACGGAAGTGTCTCGGCGATCTCGAAGTGCTCTTGCTTCTCGCCGCTCCCGGACTTGAAGACGGCATCGCTATCGACAGAGTCGTCATCGCCCGCGTCGACGAGGCCAAACTCCCACGACTTCGGAGTCGTGAACCGCACGAAGTAGTCACCCTCTTCAACACCCGAGAATTCGTAGGCTCCGTCGGCGCCGGTCGTCATGGAGGCGATCACCTCACCGGTGTCGGCATCGACGAGTTCGACGAGCACACCCTCGACACCAACCTCGTCGGCGTCCTGGATGCCATCCTCACTGGTGTCGTTCCACACGAAGTCGCCGATCGTACCGGTCGGTTTCTCGGTGATGTCGACGGTTTCGTCGTCCGAGTCGGTGACCTCGTTCTCATCATCGTCAATCCCGACCACCGTCACTGTGTTGACATGTGGATCGGCGGAACTGCCGGCTTCCCCTGCGACTTCGCCGTCGAAACTGCAGGTGTAGCTGGCACCGGGTGCGAGTTCTTGCGGGACCGAGCAGGTGCCCAGTCCGTTGAGATCACCGAATACGTCGTCGACCATGCTCGTAATCGTCACGGAATCGGCGGCGCTCGGGTTCTGCACGACCACGGTGAAGGTCACGGTCCCGCCCGGCTCTTGCACCGCCGGCTGATCGGCAGTCTTGGTTACCGAGATCCCTGAAGCGACGTCGGTCACATTGACGGTCGCATCGTCGTCATCCTCGATGAAGTTGCCGTCGTCATCTTCCGCCGTGACCGTGACGACGTTGACATGAGAATCGCCGGCGTTGCCGAGCACCTCACCATCGAACGAGCAGGTGTACGACTCACCGACGGCGAGCTTCTGCGGAACCGTGCAGTTACCCTGACCGTTCAGGTCACCGTAGACATCGTCGACGAGCGATGCCACGATCAGCATGTCGGTCTCGCTGGTGTTTTCAACGACGACGGTGAACGTCACCGTTCCGCCCGGTTCTGCGATCTGAGTGACGCCGGGTGTCTTGGTAACGAGGATCGACGAAGGCACATCGAGCACGGAGACCGATGCATCGTCATCGTCGGTTGCCTCGTTCTCCTCATTGTCCATGACGACCACTGTGGCGACGTTGTCATATACGCCGGGTGTCGTGTGGTCGACGGTGTACGTGCATGAGACGCTGTCACCTTCATCGCCCGCCGGGTTGAGTGTCTCTCCGATCAGATTCAGACAATCGGCCGACAGTGCATTGGAATCCGTCAGAGCCTTGATCTCCACCGCTTCCTGCGACGGGTTGGTGATGGTCAAGGTGTAGGTGAAGGTGCCGCCCGGTTCGTTGAGGAACAGGGGATCGGCCGTCTTCTGGATGCTGATCGCAATCGGCGTATCCGTGACCGTCACGGTCTCATCGTCGGTATCCGACGCCGGGTTGCCTTCATTGTCCTCGACCGTTACCGACGCCGTGTTGTCATACGAACCAGCATCGGTATGTGTCACCGTATAGGAACAAGACAGATTCCCGCCCACCGGAATCCACTGGCCAACCAGGCCCGTGCAACCGGCCGGCAACGTGTAATCATCAGACAACGCCGTCACCTGCACCGGCTCAACCGTGGTGTTGTAAATCGTGAGCGTGAACGTGAAGTCACCACCCGGTTCGGGCAACGAACCAGGCGACGCATCCTTCACCAAGTCAACAGACGGCCGGACATCGACAACCGTGACCGTCTCAGCGGCCTCATCCGACGCCGAGTTGCCGTCATTGTCCTCGACCGTCACCGACGCCGTGTTGTCATAAGAACCAGCCTCGCTGTGAGCAACCGTGTACTCACACTCAACCGTCGCGTCCACAGCCAGCACAGAACCCACCAGCGCAGAACACGCCGAGAAGTCCGTCGCACCAGACTGAGAATCCGACAAATCAGTGATCGTCACCGGCTCCACCGACGTATTCGTAATCGTCAACGTGAAGACGAAATCACCACCAGGTTCTGGCAACGACGACGGCACAGCCGACTTCGCCAACTCCACCGTCGGCAACACATCGACAACCGTGACCGTCTCAGCGGCCTCATCCGACGCCGAGTTGCCGTCATTGTCCTCGACCGTCACCGACGCCGTGTTGTCATAAGAACCAGCCTCGCTGTGAGCAACCGTGTACTCACACTCAACCGTCGCGTCCACAGCCAGCACAGAACCCACCAGCGCAGAACACGCCGAGAAGTCCGTCGCACCAGATTGAGAATCCGACAAATCAGTGATCGTCACCGGCTCCACCGACGTATTCGTAATCGTCAACGTGAAGACGAAATCACCACCAGGTTCTGGCAACGACGACGGCACAGCCGACTTCGTCAACCCAACCGTCGGCAACAGATCGTTGAACGTGACGGTTGCGTCATCGGTGGCCGTTGCCGTCAAACCTGCTGCATCAAAAGCCGTGGCCGTGACCTCGTCGAAGTGATCGACGAGGTCGTCAGAGTCCAGGAAGACAGTCAGAGAGCACTCATAGAAACCGCCAATGGAGAGGTCCTGCGGAAGAACGCAACTCCCCTGGCCGTCCAGGTCGCCGAACACCGAATCGACGAGATCGGTGAGGGATACAGCTTCGGGACCCGTATTGTCGACCCGGAACGTGAAGGTGACGTCGCCGCCTGTTTCGGGCACGCTCGTGGGATCGGCCGTCTTCGTTACCGAGATGGCCGGCTGGACGTTTTCGATGGTGCAGGTGATCGTCGTGCCCAGCGACACCGGAACGGTCACGCCGGCCGCCCGATCTTCGCTTGATGCCCCGTTGTTACACGAATAGTTATCGAATGCCCACCCAAGGCCGAATGGGTCGGCCTCCACGAGGGTGTAATTGCCGTCGGGGAGCAACCACTCGAAGGAATCACCATCACCGATGAGCGAACCGGTCAGCGGGGAGAAAGGAGCACTCGTCGAGAGCGAGTATCCGAACGTTTCGGTCGATCCTGTCGGATTTGTCTGCTTCTCAATGATCAGTTTGCCGCAGAGGTCGAGACCGAGAGGGGCGCTACCACCCCAGTCGCCAATATTCGAGGTATCGGAGTTACCTGCCCAGCCAAACGGAAGCACCGTGCCGAGCGTCGAGCAATCCTCCGGGTTTTCGGGGGGCGGCAGAATACCGGTAGCCGTGAGGTTGACGGCAATCTCACCGAAGTGGTCTGTCGAGTAGCCCTCAGCAGCGCTCGTTCCTCCGACGGCCGTAAGGTCAAACCCTGAGCCGTTCCACTCTCGGATATTCACAACCGCAACAGGACCGTTTCCATCAAACTCGAACGAGATCACGAGGTCGCCCGACTGGCGGTGCGCTTGATCGATCCGGTTGAGTTCGACGGCGACGGCCGTCGTGCCATTTGTTTCGCGCCGAATCACGCCGACGTAAAGCACGATTTCATTGACACCTGCGTTCGGGACCACGTCATAAGCAACGTAGGTCTGACAGATGTCGTTCTTTCCGGGAGCAGGACTTCCGTCTACCGCCACAAATGGGAAATCGGTCAGTTTGGTGCCGTTCTTCACGATGAGGTCGTCACCACCGATGCAATACGTGTTGGCCGCAGTGGAGGGATCCGTGACGAGCTGGGCACCGGTGAAGTTCTGATCGTTGATGACCAAGACTTCACCAGGATCGAATACCCCAGCAGAATTCGGCAACGATTGCCAATCAACACCCCCGGACGCAACGACATCGCCATCGATCTCAAAACCTGTGAGACCGCCGAGCGCCGCGTCGGCACTCTCCGGCATGACGACCAGGAACGAACCAATAACCAACAGAAATGCAAGCACGGCGATGCCGGCTGCCCTCGAAATCGGACCCTTATTCATTTCTCCGCCTCCCCTCACTTTCGTGACGGGGCGGGGCCGGTCTCACCACTAGCTCGCTTCAATCCATAGGTGACCGAGTTTCGGATTGAAGTTCGATGCCTCCCAAATTGCGCCCCTGTCACAATATGTGACTTTCTGTGGCAAGCCTATCACTAGCTCTCTCAACCAAATCCAAGGTATACGCCTTGGGATCTAGAGTCGATGCTTCCCAAGCCCCTCAGGACACCACGCTGCGTGCCCCCGGAAAGTCTTATTCGCCGTGCCGGCCGCTCATGATAGCCACAGATGCTCATCTGCGTGCCCTGTTCAGGCCGACGTTGAGACCAGCTGAAAACAGCGACCAGCTCACCCGCCTTCCTCACTCTCCATGGTTGCATTCAACCAGATCAAGGGGGGCGTGGCTATAGGCCTTTGGACCTACGTCCGCCATGGTTTCGTTGTGCCGGCTATGCCGAACGCTCCTGCGGTTCATCGAGTTCAGCCAGCGGCACAAGTGTCGGGTTGACTCGTTCGCGTACGACTCCCTCGTCAATGACGACCCGGCCGATGTCGGACCTGGAGGGAAGCTCGAACATGGTATTGAGCAGGACCTCTTCGAGAATCGCCCGCAAACCGCGAGCCCCAGTTCCCCGACCCAAAGCCTGATCGGCGATCGCTTCGAGCGCCCCGGACGTGAACTCCAGTTCAACACCGTCGAGTTCGAAGAACCTTGCATATTGCTTGGTGAGTGCGTTCTTGGGCTCTTCGAGGATCTCGATCAAGGCCGTTCGATCGAGTTCGTCGACGGTCGCCACGACTGGGAGGCGGCCGATGAACTCGGGAATCAAACCGAACTTCATGAGGTCTTCCGGGAGAACCTTCGCCAGCAGCTCAGAACCGTTGGCCTCTTCACGCGTCCGTATGTCGGCACCGAATCCGATGGCACGTTTGCCGACGCGGTTTCCGATGATGTCCTCGAGTCCGGCGAAGGCGCCGCCGCACAGGAATAGTATGTTTGTCGTGTCGATCTGAATGAACTCCTGGTGGGGGTGCTTCCGCCCTCCCTGCGGCGGAACGGCCGCCACGGTTCCCTCGAGGATCTTCAGCAGCGCCTGCTGCACACCCTCACCAGATACGTCTCGTGTTATTGAAGGGTTCTCAGCTTTGCGGGCAACCTTGTCGACCTCATCAAGATAGATGATTCCGGTCTCCGCCTTCTTGACGTCGTAGTCGGCTGCCTGAATGAGCTTGAGCAGAATGTTTTCGACGTCTTCGCCGACATACCCTGCTTCAGTCAATGCAGTCGCATCGGCGATCGCAAAGGGGACGTTGAGCATGCGGGCGAGCGTCTGGGCGAGCAGCGTCTTGCCACATCCTGTTGGTCCAATGAGGAGGATGTTCGACTTCTGTAGTTCCACGTCTTCACGAAGTTGGAGTCCGGCCCGCACCCGCTTGTAATGGTTGTACACGGCAACCGAAAGGACTCTCTTGGCCCGTTCCTGACCTACGACGTAGTCGTCGAGGAAGGTCAGGATTTCTTGCGGTTTGGGCAGTTCGGTGAAGTCCAGTTCCTCGGTGCCGGCGAACTCCTCTTCGATGATCTCATTGCAGAGATCGATGCACTCATCGCAGATGTAGACGCCGGGTCCGGCAATCAACTTGCGAACCTGTTTCTGCGACTTGCCGCAGAAACTGCACTTCAGGAGTTCGCCACCCTCACTGAACTTCGCCATCCTCGATCAGCCTTCTTCCTTCACCGCGGCCAGTTCTCGCCTCGTCAAAATCGCATCGATGATGCCGTAGTCGACGGCTTGTTCGGCCAGCATCCAGAAATCACGCTCCGTATCCGTGGCGACCTTCTCGACGTCCTGTCCACTGTGCTCGGCGAGAATCTCATTGAGTTGCTCACGCATATGGATGATCAACTTGGCTTGGATCTCGATGTCGGACGCCTGCCCCTGCGCCCCGCCGTGCGGTTGGTGGAGCATGATCCGGCTGTGCGGCAGTCCGAATCGTTTGCCTTTGGCTCCCCCGGCCAGAATCACCGCCGACGCAGAGGCGGCCATTCCCATGCACACCGTGCTGACATCCGGTTTGATGTACTGCATGGTGTCGTAGATCGCGAACAGCGACGTTATCGAACCGCCTGGCGAGTTGATGTAAAGGAAGATGTCTTTGTCGGGATCTTCTGATTCGAGGTGGAGAAGCTGCGCCATGATGAGGTTGGCGATGGTGTCGTCGATCGGCGTCCCGAGGAAGATGATCCGATCCTTCAAGAGGCGGCTGTAGATGTCGTAGCCAACCTGCCCGCGGCTGGTCTGCTCGACCACGGTCGGCACCATGTAGTTCTCAAACGTCATCTGCATCCTCCAAGGGCTCTTCGTCCGAAGCCTCATCACCGGAATCCTCGATCGGTTCTTCGACCGGCGACAGGTCGACGGGTTGGCCTTGACTATCAACGGCTACGGCAGCTTCCAACAGCGCGTCCAGCGCCTTGCGCCTCAGGATATCACTGCGTAGCTCTTTCTCCTGGTTCGTTTCCGCCAGTCGGGCAACGAGCTCGTCCACATCTGTGTTCGTCTGCGATCCAAGCGCCCCGACCAGATCTCTGTACTCGCCCTCTTCGAGGCCGAGGTTGGCCGCCGGAATGACCGCGTCGAGTAGGACATTGGTGCGGACGTTTCGATCGGCCTGACTCCTCAGGTCGTCGATGAATGCTTGCTGGTCTTGCCCGGTGATCTGGAGATAGTCGGCGATCGAGATCTTCTGCGACTCGAGCCGGTGGGAGAACGAGTGGAAGATCGACTCCATCTCGCCGTCGATGATGGCGGCCGGAATCTCGATCTCCGCCTCGTCGAGCAGGAGGTCGAGCAGCTTGACCCGAAACTCGTTGCGTGCCGCGTTCATCTTCATCTGTTGGATGCGCGCTCGCAGCGACTCGGTGAGTTGCTCAACCGTCTCGTATTCTGTGACATCGTCGACCCACTCGTCGGTCAATTCGGGCAGCCGTTTCTGCTTGACCTCTTTGACCAGCGCCTTGAAGTTCACGGTGCGGCCCGCCCGGTCACCGAACCCGTCAGGAAGCGGTGCGCTGAAGCTCACGATTTCCCCGGCCGAAGCGCCTTCGAGTTCAGAGTCGATTCCATCAATGAACGATCCCGAGCCGACCTCGTAGAGCAGATCTTCGGCGGCAGCCTCTTCGACGGATTGATCTCCGTCGGTGGCGGAGAGGTTGATGCTCACGTAATCACCGGTGACAGCCGCCCGCTCGACGGACTCGAGTTCGGCGAACTGCTCGCGCATCCGATCGACGTTCTCAGTGATTTCCTCCTCGGTGACGTCTGGAGTGGCGACCTCAACGTTTCTGCCGTCGTAGTGGGGAACAGCCTCGAGGGTCGGCCACATGGTGACTCTTACATCGACCTCGAGCCCTTCCTCGATGTCCCGCATGGTTTCGACCGACGGAGTGACGGCGGGTTGCAATGCGAGTTCGCTGAGGGCTTCGGTGACGGCGGTCGGGAGCAGTTCCTCGATCGCCTCAGAACGAAGGCGATCGGCGCCGACAGTCGCCTCCACAACGGGTCGTGGAGCCTTGCCCGGGCGGAACCCGGGGATCTTGAGTTCGCGGGCGAGCTTGCGAGCAGCCCCCGACTTCGCCTTGTCGATTTCGGTCTCAGGGATTTGCAGAGTGACCAGCTTCTCGAAGGGCCCCTCGTCGGTCATGGTGGTGTTCAATGCTGCTCCTCAGCTGACAAACGGGCGCGCGCGGCGCCCGACGTGGGGGTGACCGACGGGATTCGAACCCGCGACATCCTGGACCACAACCAGGTGCTCTAACCAAGCTGAGCTACGGCCACCATGTGGCGAAAGCGCCCCCGGAGGGATTCGAACCCCCGACCAAGAGCTTAGAAGGCTCCTGCTCTGTCCACTGAGCTACAGGGGCACAGGTCGCAAACGCACCGCGAGGAAATCGCCGAAGCGATGTCTTCGCCGAGCGGGTGAAGGGGATCGAACCCTCATAGCCAGCTTGGAAGGCTGGAGCTCTGCCATTGAGCTACACCCGCGTGTTTTGCGCCCGCAAGGATAACAAGAGTGACGAGTCACGAGTCACGGCCCGCCGACAAGTCGGCAGATTGGAGCTTCGCCGGAGGCGATACTCCAATTTGATTGAACCTCCGGTTCAATCATGCGTCGGGCTGGCCGGATTCGAACCGGCGACCCCCTGCTCCCAAAGCAGGTGCGCTACCAAGCTGCGCCACAGCCCGTGATGAAAGCCCCGCGGCTTGCCGTACAAGGTACTAGGTGCGGGAGCACTTAGACACATCGCGTTCCAACGGAGCGGAGCGCGGGTGCCCGCGAGTAAAGGCCTGCATCCGACCCTGCACCTACTACGTTCCTCCTCACGACACCGAAGGGACCCCGAAGATGCTGACCAGAATCCGCGGCGCGCTGATACTCACCCGGCTCCTCTCGCCTCTCTTGCTGGCTCTCGCCCTCTTGCTGATCACCAGCCTGGCGGTTCGCGATATCAGGGAGGCATCCGATGCGTACGGCGAAGCGATGGCGGCGCGGGTCGATGCTATCCAGATCGACCTGAGCGCTGCATCACAGGGACTCGAGACCATCAGTACGTTTGTGGGTAAGTCGAGGGATGCCGTGGCCGCTCAGGCCGAGGCCCTTCGATCCCTCACCGATCGCATAGAGATCTCGCTTCCCGAGATCCCGGTAATCAACTTCGACCTCCCCGACCTGGACTTCAAGGCCCCCGGAGTGACGCAGTTGAAAGCGCTGGGAGCTGATCTGGCCGAGGCCGGGCGCGCAGTTGGGGAAGAACTGGCGGCAGTGGCGGCACTCGGTGAAGTTCCTCAGGAGATCCGAGCGGTGGCAGCTGATACGAAGACGTACGGAGCGGGGATATGGGATACGACCTTCCGCTGGGTACGTGCGGTGCTAATCATGATCGTTCTTGCACTGATCGTTCTCGTTCTGGGTCGCCTCGCCGTCTTCCTGCAGGAGTTCCAGACGGGTTGGCGGATGCTGAGATACGGAGACGACTCTGGAGCCGCGATTTCGATCAGCAAGCTCGAAGCGCGCGTTCGCACACTCGAGCGCGCGCTGGCAGGGGGATGAAGCACCGGACGGACTTGTCACACCGACGAGGTACGTTCGAGGGATGAAACCGAATTTGCCCGCCCAACTTCGACAGGCTGTCACCGGATGGGATCGACTGTCACGCTGGGAACGATCCGAACTGGGCCGGGCCGTCCGGCGGCTCGGTTGGTCCTACGGCGAGATCATGGAACTGATCCCGGTGCCTAAGGGTACGCTGGCATATTGGTGCCGGGACATCCGACTACCTGAACAGCAGGTCCTGGATATCGCCAGCCGAACCTCGTCGCGTCGCGGTGTACCACGTGACACCCAGAGGAAGCGCAGAGCAGCCACGGAGCTAGTCCGGTCGAGTGCTCGACTCGAGGTTCCGACGTTGGTGGGTGACCAACTGTGGCTGGCGGGAACCGTGATGTACTGGGCAGAAGGAGCCAAAGCGAAGCGTCAGCTCGATCTGGCGAATTCCGATCCGCGGGCGCACCGTCTTTTCATCGCCTGGGTCAGAACCCATCTCAACTCCGACCCCATATTCGTCCTTCATCTTCATCTACACCATGGAAACGACGAGCCGCTTGCGCGCGAGTTCTGGAAGATTGCGCTCGGCCTTCCCGATGTCCAGTTCCACAGGACATTCATCAAACCCGCTAGAACCGGACACCGCAAGAACCATCTCGCGCACGGCGTGTTACGGGTCCGAGTGCGCCGGTCCACAGATGCGTGGTTCCGAGTCATGGGCTGGATTGATGGCCTCGCCGATGAACTGGCCGTTTCCGACGAAGAAGGATCGGGCGCTATCCTATCGCCGGGTCGCTAGCTCAATTCGGCAGAGCAACGGACTCTTAATCCGCAGGTTCGGGGTTCAAGTCCCCGGCGACCCACGATACGATCCCGGCACCTGTCACAATGTGTCGGGATCGTCGCGTACAGAGCGGGCGTGGCGGAACTGGAAGACGCGCCAGGCTTAGGACCTGGTGGGCAATGCCCGTGGAGGTTCGAGTCCTCTCGCCCGCACGTTTGCCGGACTTCGTCCGGCAAATTGGAGTTGCTGCGCAACTCCCGCCAGCGTGTGAGCTCCGCCTCGACAGGTTCGAGTTTGGCAAAGCCAAACTCGGTTTGGCGGACT